>CACPJE010000049.1 GCA_902634045.1 uncultured Pelagibacteraceae bacterium | reverse complement strand
TGTCATAGTTTTTCTCTGCGCCTACTTATATAGGTTTTTACCTGCTATTCAAATTCAAAACCTATATAATAGGCTACTTTAAAATTCTTAATTTTGCCTTTATTTAGATCAAAATATATTAATCAACAAGTACCATATGAACATTCTTAAATCTTCAGCAATATATTCATTTTTTACTTTTTTAAGCAGAATTTTTGGATTTTTACGAGATATTTTAATTGCAAATTTTCTTGGTGCAGGTTTTTTAGCAGATATTTTTTTTGTAGCTTTTAGATTTCCAAACACATTCAGAAGAATATTTTCAGAAGGAGCGCTTAATTCTGCATTTGTACCAATTTATTCAAAATTAGTATTAGGAAAAGAAAAAAATGAGTCAGGAATATTTGCTGGTAACATCATATCAATCTTAACTTTTTCAACTTTATTAATAGTCATTCTGGTTGAAATATTTATGCCATATTTTATACAACTGATTGCACCAGGATTTATTGAAGACGAAGAAAAATTTTCTAAGTTAGTTTATATTTCTAGAATTATATTTCCTTTTCTTATTTTTATTAGTATCTCCTCAATATATTCATCTATATTAAATGCTAATGGTAAATTCGCACTTTCTGCAGCATTGCCTATAATTTTAAATGTCACTTTATGCTTATCGTTAATCTTTTCTTACTATTTTTCTAATAGGTTTTTAGAATTTTTATCATGGGGGGTTTTGATTGCAGGAATTATACAGGTAATATTTTTATTTTTTTCTATTAACTCAAACAAAATAGTTGTTTTATTTACTCGAAAAATATCAAGCTCAGTTAAAGGTTTCTTTAATTTATTTTTTCCTAGTTTTTTTTCCTCTGGTTTATTACAGATTAATATATTAATTGGAACAATCATAGCTTCATATGAATCTGGTGCAGTTTCATATTTATATTATGCTGAACGAATTTACCAACTACCGTTAGCATTGGTTGGAATTGCTTTAGGCATTGCTCTATTGCCAAGTATTTCGAAAAAAATAAAGGAGAATTTATTACCTGAAGTCCATAGTTCAATAGAAAAAACTATTAAATTTGCGCTTATTATTAGTGTACCTGCATCTATTGGTATTTATTTTATTTCTGACATTATTATCCAAGTTTTATTTGAAAGAGGAGAATTTACTAGTTTCGCAACAGCTGAAACTTCTTCGGCTTTAAAAATGTTTTCATTTGGATTAGTAGCTTTTATTTTAGTTAAAATACTAACCCCTGTCTTTTTTGCTTATGAAAATGCAAGACTGCCTCTGATTATTTCATTCTTTAATTTGGCTATAAATACTATTTTAAGTGTTTTATTGTTTTACCATATTGGTTTTGTGGGAATTGCTTTAGCGACATCTATTTCAGCTTGGTTAAATGTGCTGGTGCTATATATTTTTTTATCAAAGAAAAAATACTTTAATTTAAGCAGAGCTATTGTTTCTCCACTATTGGTCGTTATTTGTGCATCAGCAGTGCTTGGTTTTTATTTATTAGTAGCAAGTTATTACTACTCTTATTATTTTAACGAATTTCTAGTATATAAATTATTAGGAATTTCAGTGATTTTACTATCTTCTATAATTCTTTATTTCTTCTTAATTTCTTTTTATAAACCTTTCTCATATAATGAAATAAAAAAGAATTTCTTAATCAATGAATAATTCAAAGAATAAAATTGTTTTTTCAGGTGTGCAACCTTCAGGAGATTTGCACATTGGAAATTATTTGGGTGCAATTAAAAACTTTATTTCAATGCAACATGAATATGACTGTTTGTTTTGTGTAGTAGATTTGCATGCTATAACTGTTAAGCAAGATCCAAATGAATTAAAAAATAATACTTATGAAGTTGTGGCTACATATATAGCAAGTGGAATAGATCCTAAAAAAAGTATTATTTTCAATCAAAGCCAAGTTTCATCTCATGCAGAGCTTGCATGGATTCTTAATTGTGTTTGCAGAATAGGTTGGCTTAACAGGATGACG
>CACPJE010000048.1 GCA_902634045.1 uncultured Pelagibacteraceae bacterium | reverse complement strand
TCCCTGATGTTGTGATAAATTGGACATGTCCAAAATCATTAACAAAAAAAAATGTACCTACCTCTGATAAACTTCATTATTCTGACGGAATAAAAGATTACCTTGAAACATTATCTCAACCTCATGAACCAATCTTTGATGAGGCTTTTTATTTCAAAAGTAACTTAGATAAAGATGAGAGCTCAATAGAAGGTATTATTAACTGGTATGACGCTATAGAGCCAATCGCGGAATCTTACTGCAATACTATAAAAACACATCAAGGTGGAACTCATGAAAATGGATTTAAATCAGCGGTATTTAAAGCTTTTAAAGAATTTTCTAAGTTAAAATATGAGCGTAAATCATCACAAATCAATCAAGAAGATCTGTTTGGATCTTCAGGTTCAATTCTTTCTATCTTCATTGAAAATCCAGAATTTCAAGGTCAAACCAAAGAAAAGCTATCAAGTGTGGAAGCGGGTAGAAAAATAGAAAGTAAGATTAAGCAGCTATTTGAACAATGGTTAACCACTAAAACTAAGTCTGCTGAAAACTTATTCCTGTATGCATTTAACCGTTCTCAGATCAGACTACAAAACAAGTCTGATCAAATAATCGATCGAAATATTAAGAGAAAGAAAATTACTCTTCCTGGAAAACTTGCTGACTGCTCAATTGACGGAAACAAAGGAACAGAAATATTTTTAGTTGAAGGTGATTCAGCTGGAGGTTCTGCTAAACAAGCTAGAGATAGACAAAATCAGGCTATACTTCCTCTGAGAGGAAAAATATTAAATGTAATTAGTGCTGCTCGTGACAAGGTTAATGCAAATCAAGAAATTATTGATCTAGTTCAAGCTCTTGGATGCAAACGAGGAGAAAAATATTCATCAAAAGATATACGATATGAAAAGGTTATCATTATGACCGATGCAGATGTCGATGGAGCTCACATTGCGACACTTTTAATGGCCTTTTTTTATAGTGAATTTCCAAAACTAATTGACGATGGACATTTATACTTATCTGTTCCTCCTTTATTCAAAATTTCTAAAGGCTCCAGAATATTCTATGCAATTAATGAAAAACATAGAGATCAAATAATAAAGAAAGAATTTAAAGGAGCTGAAGTTGAAGTTAATAGATTTAAAGGCCTAGGTGAAATGATGCCCGCTCAACTAAAGGAAACAACTATGTCTCCTGAAAATCGAATACTCTTAAAGATACAAATAGCTAATAAAGATAAAAAGAAGACCCAAAAATCTGTTAAAGCGTTAATGGGTAAAAATCCTGAACTCAGATTTAAATTTATAACTGATAATTCTAATAAAGTTGCCGCTGAAAGTATTCTTTAACTTAATCTTTTAATATTTTTTTCAGTCGACTCTGTGAATGGAGGTGAAACTAAATCACCCGCATTCAAAACATTTTGACCTTTTAGAACTGATCTTTTGTGACTAAAATTCTTAAATCCGTCGTAACCATGGTAGGAACCCATTCCACTTGGGCCTACTCCACCAAATGGTAGATCATGCATGGAAAATTGAAATAAAACTTCGTTTATTACAGCTTGTCCAGAAGTTGTATTATCTAGAACATTGTCAATTTCTTGTTTATCATCGCCAAAATAATATAACGCTAAAGCTTTAGGGTTATTATTTACGTACTTAATCGTGTCATTAAAGCTTGAGTAAGTTTTGACTGGCAAAATAGGGCCAAAAATTTCTTCCTTCATAACATCCATATCATCAGTTGGGTTTAAAATAATTGTTGGTAGCATCTTATGATGTTCTTGTTGCGAAAAGTCTTCATTGGCAGGATTAATCTCTACAATTTTTGCCCCTTTTTCTTCCGCATCTCTAACTAACCCTCTTAATCTCTCATAATGATTTAAATGAATAATTGATGTGTAATCGGGATTATTTTTTACTGTAGGATAATTTAGTTTTACAAAATCTGTAGCATGTTGAACAAACTCATCTTCTTTCTTTTCAGGAACAAAAATGTAGTCAGGAGAAATGCAAATTTGACCTGCATTCAATAATTTTCCCATCATTATCTTATCTACACTTTTCTTTAGTTTGGCATTAGGGCCTACAAGAACTGGAGATTTTCCTCCTAATTCTAAAGTCAACGGAACAAGAT
>CACPJE010000047.1 GCA_902634045.1 uncultured Pelagibacteraceae bacterium | reverse complement strand
GGGAAATATAGTAGCGGTTATATCAAACGGAACAGCTATTCTTGGTCTTGGGAATTTGGGAGCTCATGCTTCAAAACCAGTAATGGAGGGTAAGTCAGTTCTTTTTAAAAGATTTTCAGACATAGATTCTATCGATTTAGAAGTCGATACAGAAGATACAGAAGAGTTTATTAATTCCGTAAAATTTTTAGGTCCATCATTTGGTGGAATTAATTTGGAGGACATAAAAGCTCCTGATTGTTTTATTATAGAAGACTCATTAAAAGAGTCGATGGATATTCCAATATTTCATGATGATCAACATGGAACTGCAATAATTTCTGCTGCTGCTCTTATCAATGCTTTAGATCTAGTGGGTAAAAAAATCACTGACATCACTATCGTTATCAATGGAGCTGGTGCTGCAGGTATTGCTTGTTTGGAACTTTTAAAATCAATGGGACTTCCAAATGAAAATGGAATTTTGTGTGATACAAAAGGTGTAATTCACACTGATAGAAAAGAAAATATTAATCAATGGAAATCTGCTCATGCTATTAAAACAAAAAAAAGATCTCTTAAAGATGCATTAAAAGGAGCTGATGTTTTTTTTGGATTATCTAAAGGAAATATAGTTTCTCAAGAAATGGCAAAATCAATGGCTGAAAAACCAATAATATTTGCCATGGCTAATCCTGAACCGGAAATACTTCCTGAAATTGTAAAAGAATGTAGGCCTGATGCTATAATAGCAACGGGTCGATCTGACTATCCTAATCAAGTAAACAATGTTTTAGGTTTTCCATATATATTTAGAGGGGCATTAGATGTAAGGGCTACAACAATAAATTTGGAAATGAAAGTAGCTGCAGCTAAAGCAATTGCTGAACTTGCAAAAGAAGATGTTCCAGATGAAGTAGCGAATGCTTATCCGGGCCAAAGACCCCAATATGGACCGGACTACATTATACCTTCACCATTCGATCCTAGACTCATTAGTAAGGTCCCGCCTGCTGTAGCCAAGGCAGCAATGGAAACAGGAGTTGCAAGAAAAGCAATTGTTGATATGGAACAATACTCAAGTGATCTTTCCGCAAGACTTAATCCTTCTGAAGGATTATTGCAAAAAATATTTCAAGAAGTAAAAGAAAATCCTAAAAGGGTTATTTTCACAGAGGGTGAAGAGGAAGACATGATTAGATCTGCTGCCATCTTTCTTAATAATGGCATGGGGACACCAATTCTTATTGGTAGAGAAGAAATTATTAAACAAAAAATGTCTGATATTGGTCTAGATTTTTTTGATCAAATGGAAATACACAGTACTAGAAATAAATCTGAACATGATCGCTATGCTGAACATATATATGGAAGACTTCAGAGAAAAGGGTTTTTAAAGAAGGATTGCCTTCAATTATTAAGTAACGAGAGAAATGTTTTTGCGGCATGTATGGTTTCACTTAATGATGCTGATGCAATGATATGTGGGCTCACAAGAAGCTATGCTGCCTCACTAGAAAGTATTGAGTACGTGCTTGATCCAATCCCAAATAAAACAATATTAGGCATGACAGTCATGCTGTGTAATGGCAGAACTATATTTGTTGCTGACTCCAATGTTCATGATATGCCTAATGCCAAACAGCTTGCAAATATTACACAAGAAAGTGCTGAAGTTGTAAGAGATGTTTTTGGAATAGAGCCGAGAGCTGCACTGGTTTCATACTCAAATTTTGGCAAGCCTTTTACAGAAAGATCTGTGTATATGAAAGATGCAATTAAAATCCTTGATGAGAGAAATGTTGATTTTGAATACGATGGTGAAATGGGAGCTAATATTGCACTTAATGAAAACTTAATGAAACTTTACCCTTTTTGTAAGCTGACAGGTCCAGCTAATTTGCTAATTATGCCTGCTATACACAGTGCAAGTATTTCAACAAAAATGCTTCAAGAGTTAGGTGGCGGTAACCTTGTTGGTCCTTACTTAGTTGGATTTAAAGAAAGAATTCAAATTGCTCCTCATGGAGCTAATGTTTCAGACATAGTAAATCTTGCTGCACTTGCAGCATATAAAAGTTAGTTGTTGAGAAACCCAGCAATTTCTTCTGTTGCTTTTTTTGCTTCAGGCAAGAAGCCGAATACCTGCCATACATGAGGAAGATTTTTGTAAACACTTAAAGTGACTTGATTATTTCCATTTTTGATTTTTTTTGCGACTTCAGTTGAGTCGCTTAATAGTATCTCGATATCACTTACTTGAATTAATGTTTCGGGAAAAGAAGCATAATTGGCAAAAATTGGAGATATAAATGGGTTCTTATAATCTTGATTTGGTGCATACCATTCTTCAACATTTTTTTTCATAGATTTCGAA
>CACPJE010000046.1 GCA_902634045.1 uncultured Pelagibacteraceae bacterium | reverse complement strand
TATGAGTATCCAGATTACGGAGATATTGTATTTGATGCTAATATGCTTAACGATGATGAACTTTCAGATCCAAAATTAAGATTACTTGAAACAGATACACAAATTGTAGTTCCGATAAATAAAGTTGTTAAATTGCAGATAACATCTAATGATGTATTACATGCATGGACTATTCCTGCATTTGGTGTGAAAATGGATGCTGTTCCTGGTAGACTTAATGAGACTTGGTTTAAAGCTAATAGAGAGGGCATTTTTTATGGACAGTGTTCTGAGCTGTGCGGACCAAAGCATGCCTTTATGCCAATTAATGTTAAGGTTGTATCTGAAACAGAGTTTGAAAGCTGGATCGACTTCGCGAAAGAAGAATATGCTTCTGGAAATATAGATTTTGAAAAAAATACTTTTGATATTGCAAAAAAATAAAACATGGAGACTAAATGGCAGATATAACAGCAGATGAAATTGGTAGTCACGATCACCATCCTACTGGCTGGAGAAGATATCTATACTCAACTAATCACAAGGACATAGGCACGCTATATCTAATCTTTGCTATTGTTGGCGGAGTTATTGGAACAGCGATGTCAATGCTAATGAGAATGGAGCTAGCAAGTCCTGGCGATGATATTCTTGGTGGTGACCACAACCTTTACAATGTTTTAGTAACTGGTCATGGACTTTTAATGATTTTCTTTATGGTTATGCCAGCAATGATAGGTGGATTTGGAAATTGGATTGTTCCTTTAATGATAGGCGCTCCTGATATGGCCTTTCCTAGAATGAATAATGTATCTTTCTGGCTTCTTCCTGCATCTCTTATTCTACTAGTTGCATCAATCTTTGTCGATGGTACTTCAGGAGGTACAGGAGTTGGTAGTGGATGGACAATTTACCCTCCACTTTCTGCATCACTTGGCTCTCCTGGTCCAGCTGTTGACTTAGCAATTTTTTCTCTCCATTTAGCTGGTGCTTCTTCGATTATGGGAGCAATTAACTTTATTACAACAATATTTAATATGAGGGCTCCTGGAATGACCCTTCATAAGATGCCTTTATTTGTATGGTCTATTTTGATAACAGCAGTATTGCTTTTACTATCTCTACCAGTACTTGCTGGAGCTATTACGATGCTTCTTACTGATAGAAATTTTGGAACTGCATTCTTTAGTGCAGCTGAAGGTGGAGATCCAGTATTATTCCAGCATTTATTTTGGTTCTTTGGGCATCCTGAGGTTTATATTCTCATTCTTCCAGGATTTGGAATTATTAGTCATGTTGTTTCAACACTTTCAAAAAAGCCAGTTTTTGGTTACTTAGGAATGGCTTATGCAATGGTCTCAATTGGTTTTTTGGGATTTATTGTTTGGGCTCATCATATGTATACTGTAGGGATGTCTGCTGATGTAAAAGCATATTATGTTTTTGCTACAATGGTCATTGCTGTACCAACAGGTATTAAGGTGTTTTCTTGGATTGCAACTATGTGGGGAGGTTCTGTTGAGTTTAAAACTCCTATGTTGTGGGCCGTAGGGTTTATTTTCTTATTTACCGTAGGTGGAGTAACGGGAGTAGTTCTTGCTAACGCAGGAATTGACCACTCACTTCATGATACTTACTATGTAGTTGCCCATTTCCACTATGTGTTATCTATGGGTGCTGTTTTCTCAATATTTGCAGCATTTTATTATTGGTTTGGAAAGATGACAGGTTACAACTACTCTGAATTACTTGGAAAGATTCATTTCTGGCTATCTTTTATTGGTGTGAATTTAATCTTCTTTCCTCAACATTTCTTGGGGCTTGCTGGCATGCCAAGACGTTATGTAGATTACCCTGATGCATTTGCGGGCTGGAATTATATATCATCTGTAGGAAGCTTTATATCGCTTGCAGGTTTATTGGTTTTCTTTGTTATGTTAATTCATGCATTTACTAGACAAGAAAGATGTGAAGATAATCCATGGGGTGAGGGAGCAACTACTTTAGAGTGGACAGTTTCATCTCCACCACCATTCCACACTTTTGAGGAATTGCCAGAAGTTAAATAATTTAGTCTTTTGATGAGCAATATTTCTATATCAACTAAAGAAGGTAGAAAGTCTTACTTTTCATTTTCTAAAGTTCGTTATTATTTTTCTTTATTAAAACCAAGAGTTATGTATCTTGCTATCTTTACAAGTATTGTTGGGATGATCATTGCTCCTGGTCAATTATCAATTTTTAATTCTTTTCTTGTCATACTAGCAATCAGCATTGGTTCTGGTGCCGCGGGTGCACTAAATATGTGGTATGAAATAAATACTGATAAATTAATGGATAGAACAAAAGATAGAGTTCTGCCGTTAGGGTTAATTAGTGTAAGAGGAGCATTAATTTTTGGGATCTTGCTATCTATTACTTCTATTATTCTTTTATATTTTGCCTCAAATTTGTTTGCTGCGG
>CACPJE010000045.1 GCA_902634045.1 uncultured Pelagibacteraceae bacterium | reverse complement strand
TATTTGTGATGCATTAGAACTTAAGAAGTATTTGTTTAATAAGAAAAAAACAAAAACAGTTAAATTAGTTGAGATAATAGACTATAAAATTAATGATATTTATAAAGTAACAAAAAATTTAAGTGCAAAAAATTATATACCAAAACCGCTGTATACAAAAAATTTTTTTTAAAGTGTAAAAATGATAGATTTAAAAAAGCTTTGTAGTGAAAAAGGACTAAGAATGACAGAGCAGAGAAATATCATAGCTGACGTCATTGATAAAATGGGTGGACACCCAGATGTAAATCAAATCCACATAAAAGCTAATGAAAAAGATAAAAATATAAGTATAGCTACAGTCTACAGAACAGTTAAATTATTTGAAGAGTATGGCGCTTTAGAAAAACATGATTTCAAAGATGGTAGATCAAGATATGAGTCAATTTCTGCTCAACATCATGATCATCTAATTGATATAGATACAGGTGAAGTTCACGAATTTATAAATGAAGAAATTGAAAAAATACAAAACAAAATATCTAGAGAACTAGGATTTAATCTAGTAGATCATAGGTTGGAATTATATGGAAAAAAAATTCAAAAAAAATAATTATTAATTTTTATGCGATCATTAAGATTATTTTCTATTTTATTATGTTTAAGTATTTTTATAATAATTACGATTCCGATCCAAATATCATTAAATATTTCTAAGCTTAATTTAAAAAATATTTATCCACTCTTCTTTTATAGAATTATAAAAAATATTGCTGGTATTCACGTTGAGATTTCAGGATTAAGGAAAAAGAAACATAAACAGGAAGATGTAGGGACACTTTATATTGCTAACCATGTTTCTTGGTTTGATATTTTGTGCCTAGGATCAGTGTTAAATGCAAGATTTATTGCCAAGAAAGAAGTTGCATCGATGGGAATATTTGGATTCTTAGCAAAATTAAGCAATACATTTTTTATAGATAATTCAAGTAAAAATATGATTTTCCAGTATAATAATTTCATAAAAGACAAGCTATTAAACGGAGAGAGTTTAATTCTTTTTCCTGAAGGCACAACTTCAGATGGCAATAGTATAAAGAAATTTAAATCTTCACTATTTGAATGCATAAATTCAAGTGATAGATTAATTAAAGTTCAACCAATATCGATCTGCTATGTTCGTAAAAATAATTTGCCAATGGGAATGTACTCAAGAAGATTTATTGCCTGGGTTGGTGAAACTTCAATGGTCAGTTCGATGAAAGAGTTTCTATCAAGTGGCTCAATAACAGTAAGTCTTATATTTCATCCAGAAGTTTCTATGAGTAGGTTTGATAACAGAAAAGAGCTCACTTCATTTTGTGAAGAGCAAATACTCATTGGTTTAAATAAAACAATTAAAATATAATTTATGAATTCAAAATCATTTTTTATAAAATCATATGGTTGTCAGATGAATGTATATGATAGTCAAAAAATTACATCAATACTTGAAAATCAAGGAATGATTGAGAACAGTGAGATTAGCAATGCTGATTTAGTAGTATTTAATACTTGCAATATTAGAGATAAAGCTGCACATAAAGTCTATTCTGATATAGGCCGAGTAACTAAATTAAATAAAAATAAAACAATAGCAGTTGTAGGTTGCGTGGCACAAGCCGAAAATTCAGAAATGTTTAATAAGAACAATAATATAGATATTGTTTTAGGTTCTCAAAGCTATCATTTATTGCCTCAGATGATTAAGGATAAGGAAAAGTATAAAAAAAAGTTAATAAATACTGATTTTATTATAAATGAAAAATTTGATTATATTGATGGAGAAAAAAAATCAAAAGGAGTTTCATCATTTATAACTATTCAAGAAGGATGCGATAAATTTTGTTCATTCTGCGTTGTTCCTTTTACAAGAGGACCCGAGTACTCAAGACATTTTAATGATGTCAAGCGAGAAGCAGAATCTTTATCAGCTAAAGGTGCTAGTGAAATTATTCTTCTTGGTCAAAATGTTAATGCGTACAATTATTCCGATAATGGTAGAAAATATGAATTAAGTTATTTAATTAATCTTATTAGTGAAATTAATGAAGTCAAAAGAATAAGATACACGACCTCTCATCCAATAAATATGACAGATGAACTAATAAAGTTACATTCACAAAATAAAAAACTAATGCCTTTTCTGCATTTACCTGTTCAGTCTGGATCAGATCGAATTTTAAAAAAGATGAACAGAAAATATAATTCGTATTATTATAGAAAGACGATTGAAAAATTAAAAAAATCAAATCCCAATATTGAAATTTCATCGGATTTCATAATTGGATACCCTGGTGAAACTGATAAAGACTTTAATGAAACCCTAAAATTAGTTGAAGAAGTAAAATTTACTCAATCTTATTCATTTATATATAGTGAAAGACCAGGAACTAAATCAGCATCAGAAGAAGATGAGATTAGTTTACAAGTTAAAAAAGAAAGATTGTCTATTCTTCAGGATAAGCTAAAGGATATACAATTTAAATATAACAATTCCTTTTGCAATAAAGATGTAAAAGTTCTCGTAGAGAATCAAAGTGTAAGTAATCCCAAATACTTTTTTGGAAGAACACCATACATGCAGTCTGTTTATTTAGAATCTCAATTAGTAAAAATTGGTGAAGAAATGGATGTTAAAATAA
>CACPJE010000044.1 GCA_902634045.1 uncultured Pelagibacteraceae bacterium | reverse complement strand
ATTCAGCTACTACTTGTAAAATTTCATTATTAGACATTCAATATTACCTTAATTAGAATATAGCTTGAGAATTATAAAAATCTAATATATTAGCGATAATATTGAGCTAAATTAGTTTATTAAATATTTAAAATGGTGAAGTTATCTAATAGTATAAAAAGAATAAAGCCTTCCGCAACAATGGCTGTAACTCAGCAAGCGCGTGAATTAAAATCTCAAGGTAAAGATATTATAGGTTTAGGAGCTGGTGAGCCTGATTTTGATACACCCGAGCACATTAAAAATGCTGCTATATCGGCGATTAATAATGGAGACACTAAGTATACTCCTGTTGATGGAACACCAGAATTGAAGTCGGCAATAAAAGACAAATTTAAGCGAGATAACAATCTTGAGTATAATTTGGACGAAATCTCAGTAGGAACTGGAGGAAAGCAAATTATATTTAATGCATTCGCAGTTACATTGAACAAAGGAGATGATGTCTTAATTCCAGCACCTTACTGGGTAACATATCCAGACGTAGTAAATTATTTTAATGCACGAACTATTTTTATAGAATGCTCAGAATCTAATGATTTTAAGATTACGCCAAAACAGCTAGATGAGGCTATTACTCCCTCAACAAAATGGTTTATTTTAAATTCACCTTCAAATCCCACAGGAGCTTGTTATACAGAAAAGGAACTAAAAGATATTTCAGATATATTAGAAAAAAATCCTCACGTAAATATTCTCACTGATGATTTATACGAACATTTAATTTATGATGGTACAGATTTTTATACTATTGCTGAAGTGAATTCAAATTTGAAAGATAGGGTTCTTACATTGAATGGTGTTAGTAAAGCTTATGCTATGACTGGATGGAGGATCGGATATGCTGGTGGCAATAAGGATTTAATCAAAGCTATGGGAAAACTTCAATCTCAATCAACAAGCAATCCAACGTCTATAAGTCAAGCGGCCGCTGTTGAAGCCTTAAATGGTGATCATTCATTTATTTCAGAGAGAAATTTAGTATTTAAAAATAGAAGAGACCAATTATTAAAATCTTTAAATAATATGAAAGGAATTACATGCAATACTCCTAATGGAGCTTTTTATGTATTTCCATCTTGTAAAGAAATTATTGGTAAGAAAACAAAAGATGGCATAGAGATAAATAATGATGAAGATTTTACCTCAGCATTACTAAAGCATGCGGGTGTTGCTGTAGTACAAGGATCAGCATTTGGATTAGAGGGTTACTTTAGAATTTCTTATGCTACTTCAGATGAAAATTTAACAAATGCTTGCGATCGAATAAGTAAATTTTGCAGCGAATTAGAGTAATCAACTTTTTAACCCAGATATATATTTTTCTGCTTCAAGTGCGGCCATGCACCCCATTCCTGCAGCAGTAACTGCCTGTCTATATGTTTTATCTTTTACATCTCCCGCGGCGTAAACTCCATCTACATTTGTAGCAGTGGAGTCTGGTTTTGTGATTATGTAGCCATCATTATCCATTTCTACCTTACCTTTAAAAATTTGGGTAGCAGGATCATGACCTATAGCAATAAAAACCCCATCTATGTTTAATTCCTGTGTTTTATTAGTCTTAACATTTTTAATTTTTACTCCAGTCACATTTGGAGGGTTATCTTCACCTAGTATTTCAACTAGCTCATGATCCCAGATACAATTAATTTTTTCATGCTTGAGTAATCTTTCTTGAAGTATTTTTTCAGCTCTTAGTTCATCTCTTCTATGGATTAAGTGAACCTTTGAAGCAAAGCTGGTTAAAAATAAAGCTTCTTCAACAGCAGAATTTCCGCCACCCACCACAACGACTTCTTTTTCCTTAAAAAAGAAACCATCGCAAGTTGCACAAGCCGATACACCATAACCTTGAAATTTTTGTTCAGAATCTAAGCCTAACCATCGTGCTTGGGCGCCAGTAGAAATTATTATTGAATCTGCAGTATAGCTTTTACCACTTTCACTTAGTGCGGTGAAAGGCCTAGACTCCAAGTCTACGCTGTTAATAATGTCATTAATAATTTCTGTGCCAACATTTTTTGCTTGAGTTTCCATTTGTTCCATTAACCATGGCCCTTGAATTACATCTCCATATCCAGGATAATTTTCAACATCAGTGGTTATAGTTAGCTGTCCACCTGGCTGAATTCCTTGAATAAGTGTTGGATTTAGCATTGCTCTAGCAGCATAGATGGCTGCAGTATAACCAGCAGGACCTGATCCAATAATGAGAACTTTTGAATGCATTTGGTTTTTATTCTAATTTATATATTATCTTTCTTAATTAAAAGAACTTTATCTCTACAGATGTATGTAATTACTAAATGAGAAAATTCAATAAGCATATTAAGGCCTGGTGCATAACTGATGGATCTGCAGGAATGAATAGTCAAGTTAGGGGTTTGGCTGAGGCATTGAATGTGGAGTATAACTTAAAGATAATTGATTTAAAATTTCCATGGAATGTCTTACCAGTAGGAATTCTTCCTATATATTCAATGATTTTTAAAAATATAGATCACAATGAAATTTCTAATCCACCAGATATTTTAATCTCATGTGGCCGCAAAAGTGTTTATTTTTCAATTTTTTTAAAAAGGATGTTCGGTAAAAAAATTTTTAATATCCATATACAAAACCCTAAAGTTGATTCGAAGAAATTTGACCTTATTATTGCTCCAACTCATGACAATTTAAAAGACTCAAACGTTATAAGTACAGATTTGGCTATTAATCAT
>CACPJE010000043.1 GCA_902634045.1 uncultured Pelagibacteraceae bacterium | reverse complement strand
ACTTTTGAATCAGCGTTAGATAACGTTAGAAGGGGTGAGTGTGATCTTGCCATGATTCCAGTTGAAAATTCGGTTGCAGGTAGAGTTGCTGATATTCATTATTTGCTCGGTGGATATGACCTAAAAATATATTCAGAACACTTTCAAAAAGTTGAGCATCAGCTTTTGGTAAAGCCAGGAGTTAATTTAAATGAAGTTAAGTACGTAAGAAGTCATTCAATGGCACTTGGCCAGTGCCAAGAAGTGATAAGTGAACTTGGACTTAATACAATTGTCATGGCAGACACTGCTGGATCAGCAAAATATATTAGTGAACAAGAAAATTCAAAAGATGCAGCTATTGCATCTAAGCTTGCAGCTGAAACTTATGGCCTCAAAATAGTAAAAGATGATATTCAAGATATGAAGCACAATACAACTCGTTTTTTAATCATGTCCAAAGACTTACAACAGAAGAAAGTAGAGAAGTCCAAATATCTTACAAGCTGTATCTTTGAAGTCCGAAGTGTTCCTTCTGCACTTTATAAGGCACTAGGTGGTTTTGCAACAAATGGTGTTAATATAACAAAGTTAGAAAGTTTTATTGTTGATGGAGATTTTAACAAGGCCCAATTTTATATAGATATTGATGGCCATGTTGAAGATAAGTCTGTTAAAGGTGCGCTTGAAGAGTTAGATTTTTATACTGATAAACTTATAGTGCTTGGAGTTTATCCTATGCATGAATACAGAAATCAGTAATAAAATTTAGTTATGCATCCAATGAATAATTAATTGGTGAGCAATTGCCATAGCTGGAGGAATCCAGATTCTTTGGGGACTTTTACCTACAAATATTCTATTTAAGTCTTCTCTTGATAGCCAGACAGCATCTTCTATTTCATCTTGGTCAAGATTAAGCACATCATCCTTCACGTTGGCAAGGCAGCCTATCATAAGCTGAAAAGGGAATGGCCAGGGTTGAGTAAATTTATACTCAACATCTAAAGCAGTTAATCCAGATTCTTCATTTATTTCCCTTTTTACTGCATCTTCTATCGTTTCGCCTGGCTCTAAAAAACCAGCTAAAGCCGAATACATTCTGGGAGGAAAGATTTTTTGACGACCCAATAAACATTTATCTTTATAAATTGGAAGCATAATAACTACAGGATCAACTCTTGGAAAAAATTCGGTTTTACAAGAATTACATAATTTCTTATAACCAGCATCTTTTATTTCCAGCTTAACTCCACTACACTTACTACAAAAAGTATAAGTATTATTCCATGAGATCATCGATTTAGCCTGTGCAAGTATGCCGGTATTTTCTGAAGACAGATTTGGAGCAATTGATCTAACATCTATAAATTTTGCTTCCTCCATTATTTCAGTATTTTCTTTTATTTTTTCTATATTGCTTAGGTCAACGGCAAATAATGATTTTCCTCCATTCTGACCAAGAAATACCAGATAATTTGCTCTATCTATAAACTTATCCAATTGCTCAAAACTAAATAATTTAATCTCTGAATTTTTTGAATGATCAATGCTTGGATTGATGAGTGGTTTTTCATTATAAAAAATTAAGTATTTTGTGTTTGAATCTCGTTTAATCGAATTAATCCATTCAATATTATTTCTAAGATTCGCTGTCCTATTGAGAGGGTTATTTGCAAAAACTGTTTTATTCATAATTTAATATCTAGAAAATATATATTTCAGCACTTTTTAACAACAGTATGTTACAATAAATTGGGAGATTGAGTAGACAAGTATTTCGCCAACCCGGTCAGATCTGAAAAGAAGCAGCCGTAACGAAAATACTTGGGTTGCTTTAATCTCCCACTTAATTAGACTAGTTTATGATGTCGGATCAGAAGATTTTACCTATACCTCTCAAATATAGACCAAGCAAATTCAGTGAATTAATAGGTCAGGACTTGATGTCCAAAACTATTCAAAATGCTATTCAAATGAAAAGAGTTGCAAATGCTTATTTGTTGACAGGAGTAAGAGGTGTAGGAAAAACTACTACAGCAAGAATAATTGCTAAGTCACTTAACTGTACTTCTATTTCCGAGAACAATGAAGAATTTCAAGAGCCATGTGGCAAATGTGAAAATTGTATTGCTATATCTGAGTCGAGAAGCGTTGATGTATTTGAGATGGATGCAGCATCAAGAACAGGTATTTCTGATATAAGAGAATTAATTGAGGGAGTTCAGTATGCGCCAGTATCTTCAAAATATAAAATATATATAATTGATGAGGTCCATATGTTATCAACCGCTGCATTCAATGGACTGCTAAAAACTCTCGAAGAACCTCCTGCACATGTAAAATTTATTTTTGCGACTACTGAAGTGAGAAAAATTCCAACCACTATTCTTTCAAGGTGTCAGCGATATGATTTAAAAAGAGTTGAGCCTTCTGAATTAATTATATTTTTAACTGAGATCTGTAAAAAAGAGCGAGTTACTATCGAAGATGGAGCTTTAAAGATTATTTCAAGAGCAGCAGATGGTTCAGTTAGGGATGGCTTATCGATTCTTGATCAGTCTATTTCATATACTCAAGGTAATATTTCTGAAAAAGATATTAAAGAAATGATTGGATTAAATGATCCTACAGAGGTACTAGGCCTTTTGGATTATTTAATTTCAGGAGAAACATTAAAAGCAATTGAAAAAATAAATAATCTTTATGAGCATGGGGCAGACCCTTCACTTATTTTAAAAGATCTCATTATGACAACGCATCAAGTAGGAATGATTAAAATAG
>CACPJE010000042.1 GCA_902634045.1 uncultured Pelagibacteraceae bacterium | reverse complement strand
ATATCAGGGGATATTTATTTAAATGAAAAGAATATAAATAGTCTTTCTGCAAGGAGCAGGGATCAATATCGATCTGACAATATAGGTATTATCTTTCAACAATTTAATTTATTACCTTATGCAAATGTTATAGATAACGTCATACTTCCTTTATACTTTTCAAAAGTAAGAGCTAGTAAAATAATAAATCAGAAAGAGACTGCTGTTAATCTATGTAAATCGCTTCGGCTCCCAGACACAGTCACAGACATGCAAGCAAATAATTTAAGCGTAGGTCAGCAACAAAGAGTAGCTGTTGCAAGAGCATTGATTGGTAACCCCTCATTGGTAATTGCAGACGAGCCAACTTCATCACTTGACTCTGATGCACAAAATATTTTCTTAGATCTAATGTTTGCGCAAATTGAAAAAAATAATTCCACACTATTAATGGTTTCACATGACACATCACTATCAAGTTATTTTGATCGGGTGATTGATATTAATGAAATATTAGTTAGGGAAAGGTAATCATGTTATTCAAACTAACTCTAAGTTCTCTTTATGCTCGTTTGCTAACTGTTAGTATGACTGTTTTTGCAATTTCACTATCATTGATGCTTTATCTAAGTGTTGAAAAGTTAAGATCTTCTGCATACACAAGTTTTACTAATACAATTTCACAAACTGACTTAATTGTAGGTTCAAGAACAAGCTCCATACAGCTTTTATTGTATTCAGTATTTAGAGTTGGCAATGCTACAAACAATATAACCTGGGAGAGCTATGAGGATATTATAGATCGAGATGAAATTGCGTGGTCAGTTCCAATATCTCTTGGTGATAGTCATAAGGGTTTTAGAGTTATGGGAACCAACCTAGAGTTTTTTGAGCGCTATAAATATAGAAGTGGTCAATCTTTAGAAATTGAAGAAGGAAATTACTTTGATGACTTATACGATGTTGTCTTGGGTTATGGAGTTGCTGAAAAACTAGGATATAAATTAGATATACCTCTTATTGTATCACATGGCTTACAATCTTTTACCGACCACGATGATCAGCCTTTCAGAGTTTCAGGAATTCTAGCTAAAACAGGGACACCTGTTGATAATACTGTTATCGTTAGCTTAGAAGCAATTGAAGCAATTCATGTTGATTGGTCTAGTGGAACCAAAATACAAGGGCAAGAAACGCCTGTTGATCAAATTCGTAAAATGGATTTATCTCCAAAAAATATTACTGCAGCGTTGATTGGTGTTAATTCAAAATTACAAGTTTTTCAGCTTCAAAGGTGGATAAATGAATATCCCGAAGAAGCGTTAAGCTCTATTTTACCTGGTGTCGCTCTTCAAGAACTATGGAGGATTGTAGGTATTGTTGAAAATTTATTATTAGGAATCTCTATAGTTGTTATATTCACAACTTTAATTGGGATGACAGCAATTGTATTCTCCAGCCTTAATGAAAGAAGGAGAGAAATGGCTATTTGGAGAGCAATGGGAGCATCGCCCAGTATAATAATTGGTTTGCTTATGATAGAAGCCTTTATTATTGCGGTACTAAGTGCAATCGTAAGTACTATTTTATTGTTTGTTCTATTATATTTACTGCAGCCTTGGATTGATAGTACTTATGGTATTTTAGTAAATATTGAAATGCTTTCTTTGGAGGATATATTGATTTTTGTGTACTTTATTTTAGCAGCAATGTTAGTGAGTTTAGTTCCAGCTATCAGGGCATATTGGTTTTCCATCAATGATGGTATGACTATAAAAATATGATTTTAAATTGGACTAAAAAAAGAAAAATAGTTTCAGGTTTACTGATTTTTATTTCAATATTATTTTTCTCTTTTCCATCAAATGCTAGTCCAAAAGAAATTGGCTGGGATGATTTAATTCCAAATATAGCGGTATCTTTTATGTCGTCACTATTTGATCCCAGCGAATTTAAGTTTAACAAGAAACTTAATGATACGGAGGTTAAGATACCTGGCTATATTATTCCGTTGGAATATGAAGGAATGGATGTGAAGACGTTTTTGCTAGTACCATACATTGGGGCCTGTATTCATGTCCCTCCTCCTCCACCTAATCAAATTGTATATGTAGATACTAAAAAATCTTGGGAAGGATTGAACTGGTGGGAGCCAGTTTATGTCACAGGCAAAATTAAAATTGAGTCTCGTCAAATGCAATTTTTTGAGATGGTAGATATTGGATATGAAATTTTAGCTGGGGATGTTGAATATTATCGAGAACAAAGTTCTGAAAATTCATTCTTCTTTTGGTAGTATTCTAATAAAAGCCCCCATAGCACAATGGTAGTGCAACGCATTGGTAATGCGTAGATACCTGGTCAGTACAGGTTGGGGGCACCACCAGTCAAATAGATATTAACTTACTTTAGAGGAGGTAATCTTTTTTCTAGGATCAAAAAAAGGTTTTTCAATTACTGTACATTTAACATATTGATTATCAATCTCAGTACTTAATTCAGTATTTAGTTTAGAGTACTCAATATTAATAATTCCTAATGCAATATTTTTTTTCAGTCTGGGTGAATAAACAGCGGAAGTAATCTTGCCTATGTTTTCTCCATTATGAATAACTGGCCAGAAAGTCGTGTTTGGTCCTTTTAATGGTTCACTTTCTAATTCTAATCCAACTTGTATTCGTTTTACTCCATTCTGTTTAATCTTCTTTAGAGCATCCTTGCCTATAAAATTAATTTCAGAATCTAGATTTACTAAACGATCCATTCCTAGCTCAAATGGATTAGTATTTATATCTGCGTCAGCATGATAAGATAGCATTCCACCTTCAATTCTTCTAATAGAAGAAGTATGTCCAGGTTTAAGATTAAAAGGTTTACCCGCAGTCATAATTTTTTCCCATAGATCAACTCCCCTTGAACCATCTCTTAAATAAATTTCATAACCTAACTCACTTGACCACCCTGTTCTTGAAACAACCAGAGGAATACCATCTAATTCTAATTCTCGGAGCCAATAATATTTTAGATCCCTAATATGATCTCCAAATAACTCAACCATTATCTCGCCTGACTTCGGTCCTTGCAGTTGTAACGGTGAAGCATCTGGTTCAATAATCTTAACCTTTAACCCTGAATTAATAGCTACTCCTTGAGCCCAAAGAAGAATATCACTATCAGCAAGAGATAACCAAAAGTGATTTTCCGCAAGTCTCAGAAGAACAGGATCATTTAAAATCCCACCTTCATGGTTAGTAATCAAAACATACTTACATTGACCAACTGAAAGTTTTGATAAATCCCTTGGTGTTAGAAGTTGGACAAATTGATATGCATCAGGCCCGGTGATTTCCACCTGTCTTTCAACAGCTACATCGCACAAAATTGCATCATTAACTAAATTCCAAAAATTTTCTTCAGGATTACCAAAATCTCGAGGGATATACATGTG
>CACPJE010000041.1 GCA_902634045.1 uncultured Pelagibacteraceae bacterium | reverse complement strand
TCTGAAACAATAGAGGATAATGGAGCTTCTGTCTTTATGTATCATAGGATTGGTGAAGATAAATATCCTTCAACTAATGTTACCATTGAGCAATTTAATAATCATATTGATTACATTTCTGAAAATAGTTTTAATATTGTACCCCTTAAGGAAGTTGTATCAATTATACTTAATCAAAAAAATTTTGATAAGAATACAATTTCATTTTCAATAGATGACGCATACGAATCTTTTTATTTAAATGCTTGGCCAAAATTTAAAGATAGTAATATTCCTGTAACTTTATTTATTTCAACAGAGATAATAGATAACAAAACAAGTGGTTATATGACTTGGGATCAAATAAGAAACTTTATAAATGAGGGGGGCATGGTTGGTCAGCATACTTCAACCCACTTACATATGCCACTAAGCTCTAATGATATAATTAAGAAAGATATTTTGAATTCACATAAATCTTTTATGAAAGAATTAGGATTCATACCTGAATTATTTGCTTATCCATATGGTGAAACAAGTTTAGAAGTAATTAATATTTTAAAAGAATTTAATATTTCTCATGCTTTTGGTCAACATTCAGGAGTTATATCAATATATGACAATAAATATTATCTACCTAGATTTTCATTAAATGAACAGTTTGGAGATATAGACAGATTTATTTTTGCTGCTGAATCATTCCCAATAGTAATTGAAGATTTTATACCAAGCGAAATGTATTTAACTGAAAATTTAAAACCAAAAATCGAATTTACAATTAAAAGTGATATCAATATTGATCAATTAAACTGTTTTGCAAATCCAGGTGGGAATTGGTCTAGTCAACAAATTACAAATATAACTGAAACAAGAGTGCAGATTTTACTAAGTGATCACTTCAAAAGTGGCAGAGCAAGAATCAACTGTACAGTGCAAAAAGATAAAAACTGGCACTGGTTTGGATATCAATTTCTAATTAAATAATATCTATTTGATCTAACTGAATTGAAAATTTATCAATTCTAACATCATCAAAATCATCGAGATCATTTGACTTAATGATAAGTTTGATTTTTTCAAGGTAATCCTTGTCTGTAGAGTAGTTGTATAAATACTCTACTAATTCAATTCCATCAATTTTTATGCCATTTTTTCTCATGACAAATCTATTAAGCCTAAATTCGTTATAATGGAAATTTGAATTAAGATTTTTCATATAAGAGGAAACAGAACTTTTTAAATTTTTAAAAGATTTAA
The DNA here is from genome assembly GCA_902634045.1 of uncultured Pelagibacteraceae bacterium. Taxonomy (GTDB): domain Bacteria; phylum Pseudomonadota; class Alphaproteobacteria; order Pelagibacterales; family AG-422-B15; genus CACPJE01. The sequence continues at coordinate 2,412 of CACPJE010000041.1, read as the reverse complement.
TTTCATGAATCTCACTTTCAGATCTTTCTTCAGGAACAATTCCTTTTCCTTCTCCCCAAACATATTGACCAAAAAGAGCATTTCCTTCTGAAGCAAACCTAGATGTTCCCCAACCGCTTTCTACTGCAGCTTGTGATAATGCAATTGAAACTGGAATAGCATCTATTCTCATTAACAATTCACCAATTGATTGATCATTTACTTCATATTCTTCCATTTTTTTTCTTAGCCACAATGCCTCGCTTCTTTTTAAAAAATTAAATTTATTTTTTAATTTTTCTATTTCAATATTTTGAGAAACTAACTTTTCATTTTCTTTGACGATAATTGGAAGCGCTACCTTAATAAATAAGTTCTTCCTTAATTTTGAAGAATATATATTTTTAAAATCATCAGGAAACTTAGCAATTATGACATCTGGAACTTTTTTGCTTTTCTTAATATATTCAATATCAAATAGCTGATGGTCAAGCCTTTCAATCAATATTTCAGAAGTTAATATTTTGTTTATGCTGAAGTCATTTTGATTAATTTTTTTCTTATATTTTTCTTCAACTGGCATATTAATGAAATCCTGTCGATCAGATACATTATGCTTTAAATAAATTGAATGGCTAAAAATTAGAGAGGTCAAAATTGTGAAGGTAAATAAAAAGATGATCAAATAATATATTTTGAATAATAAATTTAACTCTTCACTCTTATTTTGAAATAAAAACCTAGTTATAATATTTTTAATCATAAGACCTGCTCAACTTTTTTAACTTCAGGAATTTTATTTTTTAACAAATTTTCAATACCATTCTTCAATGTAAGTGTCGCGCTTGGACACCCTGCGCAGCTACCTTTTAATTGAAGATATACTATACCTTCTTTATATTCTCTAAACTCAACGTCTCCTCCATCTTGAGAAATAGCTGGTTTAATTTTTGACAGCAATACGTTTTCAATTGTTTTTACAATATCATAATCATCCTTTTGAAATTTAATTACATTTAAACTCTCCTCATGGGGAACTAAGTTAACCGCTTTTTGACCTGAGCTTAAATGATCAGAAATTATTTTTAATATTGGTGCTTTTAATTGATCCCATCCATAATCAGATTTACTAATTGAGACAAAATTTTTTCCAAAAAAAACTTTTTCTATTCCATCAATTTGCAGTAAAGATTTTGCAAGGTCAGAATTTCTACAGTCGCTAGTTTTTAAAAATTCATAAGAACCTGATACTAAAATATCACTTTCAAATAAAAATTTTAAAGCGTTTGGATTAGGCGTAGTCTCTGTTTGTATAAACATTATTAAATATTCAAAAGATTCATTAATTTATATATTTAGATTCTCTAAAAAATCATGATAAAAACTTATTTTTTTTTAAGTTACTGAATTAATGTATTTTTTTATTCTGCTCTTGAAGCAAGATCATCTATTTCTTCATTTGATAAACCCTGGGGGACAATAACGATTGGCACTGGAAGTTTACCTGATTTTTGACCTGCTAATAATGTAACTAGCGGTCCAGGCTTTTCTCCACTAGATGCAGCTAATACCAAAAATCTTACGGCATCATCCTCTTCTAAAACTTCAATTATCTTCTCACTAGCTATTCCTTCCTTGACACTTAATTCAGGAGTAATTCCATTAAGATCATTTATAATTTTTGCCCATTTTTTTAATTTTTCTTCTGCCTCATCTCTTGCTTCTTGTAATATTATTTCTTCAACTGACTGCCAATGTTGAGGGTCGTGATGCTCTATAATTTTTAGTAATACAATACCACCTTTTGTACTTGCTGCTCTTCTTGAAACAAATCTTACAGCTACTTCTAACTCTTCAGAGTCATCTACTATTACTAAAAATTTTGACCTATGTTTCATTTTTTAATAAACCCAATTATATCATAAACTTCAGATAATGTCTTCATAGCTCTTTCATTGGCCTTTTCAGCTCCATCTTTGATAATAGAATCCAGATAGACTTTATCATTCATTAATTTTGAGATTTCTGAATTAATTGGAGAGATAAGCTCAATTAGAGCATCTGATAGATTTTGTTTAAACCCAGCAAAATTTTTACCACTATAAATACTAATCAATTCTGATTTGGGTTTTTGTATTACTCCACTAAAAATGTTAAGTAAATTATTTACTTCAGGTAGTTCATTTATTTCTTTTTCTGTATCAGGCATTACAATATCTGCTGTTTTCGCCTTTTTAATTTTTTTTCTAATGCTTTCTTCATTATCCATTAAGCTAATTCTTGAATAATCAGATTCTTCTGATTTACTCATTTTTTCCAGACCATTTCTAAGTGACATAATTCTTGATATATTTTTATCAATAAAAGGTTCAGGCAAAGGAAAAAAATCTTTAACTTTAAAGTCATTATTAAATTTTTGAGCAATATCTCTGG
>CACPJE010000040.1 GCA_902634045.1 uncultured Pelagibacteraceae bacterium | reverse complement strand
AATGCATTTAACATTCCTCCAAAATTTTTCATCACATGTTCTTTAGAATGTCCAGCTATGTCAAAAGCTTTAAACATTAAATTAGGTAAATGATTTCTTATAGCCCCAGAAGATAACTCAACACCATTACATACAATATCATATTGATATCCAAGGATTTCTAGAGGATCTTTGTTATTTAATGCTTCTAAACCACCTTGAGGCATTGAAAAAGGGTTATGGCTAAAATCGATCTTGCCAGTTTCTTGATTAATTTCATACATAGGAAAGTCAACAATCCAGCAAAACTTAAAAACCTCCTTTTCAAAAATATCTAACTCACCAGCTATTTTATTTCTAGCGGATGAAGCTAACTCCAAAGCTTCTTTTTCATTCGCACACGAAAAAAATATTGAGTCACCTTGTTTCACATTTCCTTTCTCACAAATTCTTTCAATTACGTTGTCAGGAATAAACTTAGCTATCGGCCCTTTTCCTTTTAATTGTTTGCCTTCCTCTTCAAGAATAATATAACCTAAACCAGGAGCATTCATTTCTTTTTTTGCCCAATCATTTAATGAATCAAAAAAACTTCTAGATCTTTTAGAGCTGTCAGGAGCAGGAATACCTATAACCTTGCCACCTTTTGAAATTACTTTTTTAAAAGCATCAAAATTAACTTCTTCTAGATTAAATTCATCAGTTAAATCACATAGTTCTAATGGGTTTCTTAGGTCAGGTTTATCAGTCCCATATTTTTGCATTGACTCTTTATATGAAAGTCTTTGAAATGGAGGATTAGAAGTTTCATACTTAGAGAATTTCTTAAATACATTAAATAAAATTGGCTCTATTGCATTAAATACATCTTCTTGTTCGACAAAAGACATCTCCATATCTAGCTGATAAAACTCTCCTGGACTTCTATCAGCTCTTGCGTCTTCATCTCTAAAGCAAGGAGCAATTTGAAAATACTTATCGAATCCTCCAGCCATAATAAGTTGTTTAAATTGTTGAGGTGCTTGAGGTAAGGCATAGAACTTTCCTGGATGCAGTCGGCTTGGTACAAGGTAATCCCTTGCACCTTCAGGACTTGAAGCGGTAAGTATTGGGGTTTGCATTTCAAGGAAACCTGCTTCAGTCATTTGTTCTCTTATATAAGAAATTACTGAAGATCTTAAAATAAGGTTTTTATGTAGCCCCTCTCTTCTAATATCTAAAAATCTATATTTTAATCTTATATCTTCAGGGTATTCTTGATCACCGAAAACAGGCATAGGCAATTCATCTGCTGAAGATAAAACATTTAGTTGTTCGATTGAAATTTCAATTTTTCCCGTATCTATGGACACATTTATTGTTTCTTTATCTCTCTCAACAACTTTACCAGAAATCTTAATGACTGACTCTGAACGTAAATTATCTATAGTATTTAAAAGTTCTTCATTAGTTTTATCAACTACACATTGTGTAATACCGTAATGATCTCTTAAATCTACAAATACAAGATTTCCATGATCTCTTTTTCTATGTATCCAACCAGAAATAGATACATTCTTACCAGCATCTGATTCTCTGAGTTGATTGCAAAGATGTGTTCTATATTTATTCATTTTATAACTATTATGATCATATATAGTTGGATTTATGAAAATAGTCCAAGATAATAAATCTTTAAAAATTTTATGTAAAAATTTAGAAAAACAGAAAATTATCTACATGGATACTGAGTTTCTAAGAGATCGAACCTATTGGCCATTATTGTGCACTATTCAGATTCAAACTCAAAAAAAATGTTATTTGATAGATATGCTTTCAGACAAAGAAATGAAATTCAATATTTTCATTGAAATTCTAAAAAATAAAAAAATATTAAAAGTAATTCATTCTGCAAGACAAGATATTGAAGTCTTGTTTTATACATTTAATTTTATTGTATGGCCAATATTTGATACTCAAATAGCTTATGGGCTAGTCAAAAATGAAAGCAATATCGGCTATACTAAGCTTGTAGAAGAATTATTTAAAATTAGACTATCAAAAAAATTTCAGCAGTCTGATTGGAAAAAAAGACCCCTTTCAAATTCTCAAATCAATTATGCAGAGAATGATGTAAAATTTCTTCCTAAAATCTATAAAATACTGTCAAAAGATATAGAAGATAAAAGAAAGATAAGTAAATTAAAAATGGAAACTAATAAGTTAAAAAATTTAAAAAATATCTTTAATGTAGAGGATGCATATAAAAGAATTAAATCAACAAAACTCTCAATGAAAGAATTAAAATTATTAAAATCTATATCTGAGTGGAGAGAAAAAACAGCTCAAAAAATTAATATACCTAGAAACTGGGTAATTTCAGATAAAATTATTTTACAATTTACTAAACAAAAAAACTTTAAACTAGAAAGCAAAGATTTTAAAAATAAAAATTTCAATTCTAAAATTGAAGATTTCAAAACATTTTTAAAAGTCAAAAAACTTATTTAAAAATGAAATACTTATTTTACTTTTATTTTCTAGAGATAGATTATCTATCTCCTTTAAAAAATTAAAAATTGTCACGTAATCTCTTTCAATTCTTTTAATAATAAAAGCTACTACTGAAGGATCTATATTAATTTGTTGATCTTTAAAAAACTTAACAATTAAAGCTTTCACAAGATTATCATCTGGTGCTTTAATTGTTGCAGATGAAAAGGAATTAAACCTTGACTCTAAATCTTTAAGATTAATTTTTCTAAATTTATTCTTATCCAGTATTATAAGAATACTCTTCTTATTAGAAAACGTTCTATTGTATATATGAAAGAAATTTTCTTCGTTCTCTCTAGATAAATTATGAAAATTATCTAAAACAAAATTTTCATTTATATTTATATCTGAGAATATTAAATTTTTATCTAAATTATACATATTGGCATTTATACTTTCTTTCCATATATTTGCTAAATGAGATTTTCCAGATTTCTCAGGCCCGTCTATTACTGCAACCCCATTAAACCAGTTGGGCCACATATTTATTAATTCGGATGCCTCCAAATTATTTTCATTTACATAAAAGTCATCAGAATTAAAATTCTTAACGTTTAATAGATTGAAAACTAACTGACCTGTCATACTAACTAATTATAATTTAGCCATTGTTTTATATAGAATAACAATGATATGACTGTAGTAGCAATAACCATATACATTGTAATGTCGATCAGAAATGTGATTGCTTGAAGGGGATTAAACTCTCCCACATTATTAATTAACACCAAAACAATTAAAGTAAATTGCAAGAAAGTATTGATTTTGCTTGTTCTTATCGGATTTATATCCAGCCTTTGATTCATTGCAAAAGATAAAACAAAAGCTCCCATAATTATAATATCTCTGGAAATAACAATTATTATTACAAAAATAGGTAAAAGATTTTGTGTCCCTATTAGCATATAAGCGGAAATAATAAATGCTTTATCTGCAATAGAGTCAAGATATGAACCTATTTCACTTTGAGCATTAAATGTTCTTGCTATAAATCCATCTAAAAAATCACTTATAGCAATTAATATGGTAATTATTAAGGCGTATAAAAAGTAATCAAATAAAATTAGCCATGCGACAAGGGGGATCAGAATAATTCTTAAAATTGATAATATATTTGGAATTTTTTTTATCATTTCAAAACTTGAATATTGTAATATTCTCCCAAATTCACTGATTGAATATTATTTTGAGAAAGAATAAGCTCAAATTTATTATTGTCTCCATGAAATTCAATAATTCCTTCTATATTATTTAAATTAAAGGATAAAATACGATAATTTGAAATTAATCCAATT
>CACPJE010000039.1 GCA_902634045.1 uncultured Pelagibacteraceae bacterium | reverse complement strand
AATTGTTTGATTTCTAAAATTTCTGTACTTGATCCAATAGTACTCTTTAGGTAAACACTTAAAGAGTTATGGTTAAAATCAAGCTTTTGATCTATTTCTTTTGTTCCACTAAATATTTCATCTCGAGTACTCATCTTTTAATAGCTTTATAACCTATATCTTTCCTAAAGTAACCTTGAGGCCAATCTATTAAATTTATTGAATCATAAATTTTATCCAAAGCATCTTGTAATGTATTAGACTTTGCAGTGATAGATAGCACTCGACCCCCATCAGCCTTGATATTTGAATCTTCTTTTAAAGTTGAAGCATGAAAGACTTGAAAATTATTGTCATTACTTAATTTATCTAAGTTTTTTATTACTGTTTTTTTTTCAAACTTACCTGGATATCCATCCGAAGCCATAACTACAGTAGCACAGTGGTCATCTTCCCATTTGAGATTTGTATCTTTTATTTTTCCATCAATTGTATTTAACATCATTTCTACTAAATCTGATTTCATTCTTAGCATGAGCACCTGACATTCTGGATCTCCAAAGCGGATATTATATTCAACAAGTTTAGCAATTCCGTTATTTATCATAAGGCCAGCATATAATATTCCTTTATATGGATGGCCCTTATCCTGAAAAGCTTTTAAAGTAGGTATTATAATTTTTTTATCTACTTGATCTTTTATTTCTTGAGTGAAAATAGGAGCTGGAGAATAAGCACCCATTCCACCAGTATTAGGACCTGTATCACCTTCACCCACTCTTTTATGATCCTGAGCACTGGCAAGTGAGAGGAAATCAATTCCATCAGTACATATAAAGTAACTTGCTTCTTCTCCTTCCATAAACTCTTCAATTACAACCTCCATTCCTTTTCCGAATCTTCCTGCAAATATTTCTTTAACAGCTTGTTCTGCAGCAGTATAACTTTCAGCTACTGTCACTCCCTTTCCCGCAGCTAGCCCATCTGCCTTGATTACTATAGGTATCTGTTGTGTCTTTAAATAAGTTATAGCACTTGCTTCATCATCAAATCTTTCATAACTTGCAGTAGGTATATTATATTCTTCACAAAGGTCCTTCATGAATCCTTTAGAACCTTCAAGCTGAGCTGCAAATTTTTCTGGTCCAAATATTTTGATATTTTTATTTATAAAAAAATCAACTATCCCTTCTACTAGAGGCACTTCAGGACCTACGACTATCAGATCAATTTGATTTTTCTGGCAGAATGTATGAATAGAGTCAAAATCATTTAGATCAATTTTGGTACACTGAGCAATTTTACTAATTCCATAATTACCTGGAATTGAATAAATAGCAGAAGTTTTAGGGCTTTTACTAATAGCATAACATAGAGAGTGCTCTCTTGCTCCATTACCTAAAACTAATATTTTCATAAAGATAAAATTTTGATTAGTTGTTATAGTAACATAATAATAATTAGTAGAAATGGTTAAAGAAAATATTAAAGAATATTCAGTTTCAGAGATTTCAAATTCTATAAAAAACACTCTTGAAGACTCGTTTGGCTACGTAAGAGTCAGAGGAGAAATTTCTGGATTACAACAGCCTACCTCAGGACATATCTATTTTAACCTTAAAGATGAAAATGCAGTAATTAGAGGGATTATCTGGAAAAGTAATGTATCGAGGATAGGGTTTAGACCTGAAGATGGATTAGAGGTTGTATGTTCTGGCAAGCTAACCACAGGCTATTCAGAGAGGTACCCAGGAAGGTCTGATTATTCAATACATGTTGATACTTTAAAACCTGCTGGAGAAGGAGCATTGATGGCTCTTTTGGAGGAGAGGAAGAAAAAATTTAAATTGGAGGGATTATTTGATGAGCAACATAAAAAAAATATACCTTTTTTACCTGAGACAATTGGAATCATTACTTCTCCAACCGGAGCAGTAATAAAAGATATTCTTCATCGCCTAGAAGAAAGATTTCCCTGTGAAGTGTTATTATGGCCTGTTCCCGTTCAGGGTGATGATGCATCGGCGTTGATAACAAATGCAGTAAAAGGATTTAATGAAATGAAAGAAAGCCAAAATCTAAGACCTCCAGACGTAATTATAATTGCTCGTGGAGGAGGCAGTATTGAAGATCTTTGGGCATTTAATGAAGAAGATATTGTTAGGTCAGTATTTGCAAGTAAGATTCCTATTATTTCTGCTGTAGGGCATGAAACTGACACAACACTTATTGATTTTGTATCTGACTTGAGGGCGCCAACACCTACAGCAGCTGCTGAGTTATGTACTCCAGTTAGAGAAGAGCTCAGAAATGATCTTCAAGATTATCAGAAAAAACTTTCTAACCTGATAAGATCTTATTTGGACGAAAGAAAATTCATTTTAAATATGACTTCAGATAAATTACCTACTTCATTGAAATTGTCTACTAGTCAATTGTATAAAAACTTTCAAGGCACATCATCAAGGTTAAATATAAGAATTCTTAATGAGCAACTTAGTTTGAGAAACGGCAATCTTGCCAATTTAACTAAACGATTAATTAAATCTAAAAATATATATTTTGATGTCCAAAAGGATAAAATCTTATCAGTGAATAAGTTACTAGAAAGCTTAAGCTATAAATCAATAATAAATAGGGGATATTCTGTAATTAAAAATAGTAAAGAAAAAGTTTTAAAATCAGAAAAAGATATACTGAGCGACAAGAAATTGATTATTGAAAGTAAATTTGGTATTTTAAAAACAAATTTATCATCCGAGAAAAATGAATAAAAATCTTAATGAACTGGCTGAAATCATATTGGAGCATGGTCAATTTAAGTTTAAAAAACTTGGAGACTACGTTGAGTGTTCTATTTCAAATCAGAAAATCCCCCTAGATGAGCTAAAGTATTGGAATGTTGATTTACAAGAAGTTTATGCCTCTCCTTCTATTGCAATGAAAAGATATAAAGAAATAAATGATATTAAAGATTAAATTAGCAATCTTTTTTGTATTTATTTCATTATTTGCTCAAGCTCAAGATTTGCCTCAAGAGGTTTTGCAAGGCAGCCTTGTTATAAGTCAAGATATCAAGGTAGATCAAATTATTAAAGATGGGGAAAATATCAAATTAAGTAAAGAGGGACATTTTGTATTTGCTGTTGGACGTGACCGCATAGAACCAATAAGTATAACCAAACTAGTAAACAATGTAGTTGTATCCACAGAAGAAATAAAAATTATTAAACAAGACTACGAGATACAAAGAATTGATGGTCTTCCAGAACAAATGGTTACCCCTTTAGAAGACGACATAATTGAAAGAATTATTGCTGAAAATAAAGTTATAAAAGAAAAAAAACTGGTCAATACAGATCATACTTTCTTTATAAGTAATTTTATTATTCCAACTGAAGGAATTATTTCTGGAGTTTTTGGTAGTCAACGGATTTTAAATGGAAAAGAAAAAAGTCCACATAGAGGGTTGGATATAGCTGCTGCTGAGGGTGAGCCAGTAATTGCTACAAATGATGGGATAATTATTTTGGCAGAAGAAGATCTATATTATACTGGTGGAACAATAATGATAGAACATGGTCATGGAGTTAAATCAATTTATGCACACATGTCTAGAGTGGATGTCAAAGTTGATGATGTCGTATTTAAAAGTCAGAGGATAGGTTCTGTGGGCTCAACTGGTAGGTCTACAGGTCCACATCTTCATTGGGGAGTAATGTTACTTAATACTTATGTTGATCCAGCTTTATTGATTAAAAGTTAGCAATCAGAATTAGAAGTTTATTTAACATTTTAATAATTATTTAAGCTTCCATCTATTGTGAAACCAAAAATATTGGTCCGGGTACGCTTTAATCATTTTTTCATAAAATGAGGCAATTTTACTTGATATCAAAGAGACATTTTTTTCAGTATTATCCATGTTTAAAGTTTCAATACATTCATGGATTTCAAATTCAAAATCATTATTAGGTTTTCTTGTTGGCCAT
>CACPJE010000038.1 GCA_902634045.1 uncultured Pelagibacteraceae bacterium | reverse complement strand
CAATGATCGTAGCCTTTCATTTGATGACAGCTCTCCTGAAGTATCTGAAGACATTGAAGATTTACCTGAATTACCATTATTGGATTAATTCTCTTTTATTTAAGATTTAATTATTGTATAAAATACTTCCATGGCGCGATTTATATTTGTCACCGGCGGCGTGGTATCATCACTTGGTAAAGGTCTTGCTTCAGCATCGCTAGCTTCATTACTTCAACATCATGGTTATAATGTTCGAATAAGAAAACTTGATCCTTATTTGAATGTAGATCCTGGAACTATGAGCCCTTATCAACACGGTGAAGTTTATGTAACAGATGATGGCGCTGAAACTGATTTAGACTTGGGTCATTATGAAAGATTTACAGGCGTTGTTTCAAAGAAATCAGACAATATAACCTCAGGAAAAGTTTATCAGAAAATTATATCTAAAGAGAGAAGAGGTGAATATCTTGGAGCTACAGTTCAGGTTATTCCTCATGTTACAAATGAAATTAAAGAATTTATTAGCAATGATATTCAAGATGAAGATTTTGTTATATGCGAAATAGGAGGTACGATAGGGGATATTGAAAGTCTCCCATTTATTGAAGCTATCAGACAATTTAATAATGATAACGGTAGAGAAAACTCTATGTTTGTTCATGTGACTCTCGTTCCATTCATTGCAAGTTCAGGTGAATTGAAAACTAAACCCACACAACATTCTGTTAAGGAATTAAGAAGCTTAGGTATTCAACCAGATATATTACTTTGTCGAGCAGACAGAGAGATACCTGCTGATGAAAGAAGGAAAATTGGATTATTTTGTAACGTGAAGCATGACTGTGTTATTCAGGCAATTAATGCTAATACAATATACGAAGTTCCGATTAATTTTAAAAATGAGGAATTAGATAAAAGAGTTCTTGAATATTTTAAATTAGATAATTCAAAGGAAATAGATCTAAAAATGTGGTCTCAAGTTTCAAAGCATATTCTTGATCCTGATGGAGAAGTATCTATTGGCATAGTTGGTAAATATACGGGTCTTGCTGACGCATATAAGTCTTTAAATGAAGCTTTGTCACATGGTGGAATTTTTAATAACGTAAAAGTAAGTTTAAAGTGGATAGAGTCAGATGAGTTAAATGAAAGCAATGTTAATCTTAAATTATCATCTTGTAATGGTATTTTAGTTCCTGGTGGCTTTGGAGAACGTGGTTCCGAAGGAAAAATTTTAGCAATTCAATACGCAAGAACAAATAATGTACCTTATTTTGGGATTTGTTTTGGCATGCAACTTGCAGTCATTGAAATGGCTAGAAATATTTTAAATATTAAAGATGCAAGTTCGAGTGAGTTTGGCAATTCTAAAAATTCAGTAGTTGGATTGATGACAGAATGGACTACATCAGATAATAAAGTTGAAAAACGTCAACTAAATGGTGATTTAGGTGGAACAATGAGACTTGGTGCTTACGATGCAATGCTTAAAAAAGATTCTAAAGTTTTTAAGATATATGAAAATGAGATAATTAGTGAACGTCATAGACACAGATTTGAAGTAAATAATAATTATGAAAAAGATTTAATGAAAGAAGGTGTTGTATTTTCAGGCTATTCTCCCGATGGACTCTTACCTGAAATAGTTGAAATTTCTAATCATCCTTGGTTCATAGGCGTTCAATTTCATCCTGAATTAAAATCAAAGCCGTTTGATCCTCATCCACTTTTTAAATCTTTTATAAGTGCTGCAAAAGATCAATCTAGGCTGGTATGAAAATGCAAAATTCTGTTAAATTAGATAATATTGAGTTTAATAATACTAAAAAACTTATCCTTATAGCTGGACCATGTGTTCTGGAATCCTATGAACATGCAAAATTAATGACTGATAAGTTATTAGAAATAACAGAAAAATTAAAAATGGATTTTGTTTATAAAACATCCTTTGATAAAGCAAATCGAACAAGTATTAATGCTGACCGCGGAATAGGAATAGATGAATCAATTAAAATTTTTGATAAACTGAAAAGTGAATATTCACTAAAAATTTTAACAGATGTTCACAGCCCGAGTGACTGTGATAAAATAAAAAAACATGTAGACATTCTCCAAATTCCTGCCTTTTTATGCAGACAAACAGATTTACTTATATCTGCAGCTGCTACTGGAAAAATTATTAATGTTAAAAAGGGTCAATTTTTAGCTCCACATGACATGTTAAATGTAGCAAATAAAATTATTGAATCTGGAAATAAACAATTATTATTGACTGAACGAGGCGCTTCTTTTGGATACAATAACCTTGTTTCAGATATGAGATCTCTAGAAATTATGAAACAAGAAATTTTATATCCTGTTATTTTTGATGCTACTCACTCAGTTCAAGCTCCTGGAGGGAAAGGAACTTCAAGCGGAGGAGATAGAAAGTTTGTTCCTGTTCTTGCTAAGGCAGCGGTTAGCACAGGAATTGCAGGAGTTTTTATGGAAACTCACAATGATCCAGATAACGCACCTTCTGACGGCCCTAATATGGTCCCTGTTGATGAATTGGAAAAATTACTATACAAACTAATTCAAATTGACAGTATAGTTAAAGAAAATTAATTAAATTATTAATTTTAAATGTTTTTTTATGAATAATATTAAAAATATTGTTTCTAGACAGATTATTGACAGCAGGGGAAATCCAACTGTAGAAACTGACGTGTTTCTGGAAAATGGAGCGATGGGGAGAGCTGCAGTACCCTCTGGTGCTTCGACAGGTAAATCTGAAGCTTTTGAATTAAGAGATAGGAAAAAAGCTTTTAATGGAAAATCAGTTAAAAGGGCTGTGTCTAATGTCAATGGGGTTATTTTTGATGCTTTATCTGGATTTGATGCTACAGAGCAATCGCTAATTGACAATACTCTGATTGATTTAGATGGAACAAAAAATAAATCAAAACTTGGCGCTAATGCTATATTAAGTGTTTCTATGGCAACAGCTGTAGCTGCAGCTAATTCTTATAAGGTTCCCTTATTTAAATATCTCGGAGGCGCAAAACAATTTAAAATGCCCACGCCAATGTTAAACGTTATTAATGGTGGAGCTCATGCGAATAACAGTCTAAGGTTTCAAGAATTTATGATAATCCCAATTGGTATTGCTACCTTTAATGAGGCAATTCAAAGATCATCAGAAGTGTTCCATTCATTAAAATCAATATTAGATATAAATAAATTTTCTACTGCTGTAGGGGATGAAGGTGGATTTGCACCTAATCTAAAGTCAGAAGATGAGGCTCTTAAATTAATTTGCGATGCTGTCATTAAAAGTGGTTATAAATTGGAAAAAGATTTTCTATTAGCAATAGATGTTGGCGCATCAGAATTTTATAAAAATAAAAAGTACGATATGGTGACTTCAAAAAAGAAGTTAACTTCTAAAGAATTCTCCAAGCTTCTAAATAAACTTTGTAGCAAATATCCTATTATTTCATTAGAAGATCCATTTGATGAAAATGATTGGGACTCATGGACTAATTACACAAAAAATAAAGGTGATAAGCTGCAGATAGTTGGAGATGATCTCTATACAACAAATGTATCTAGATTAAAAACTGGAATAGAAAAATCTGCTTCAAATGCAATATTAATTAAACTCAATCAAATAGGAACCTTAACAGAAACATTGGAAGCAATCGAAATGGCTCAATCAAATAATATTGAAACAATAATTTCACACAGATCTGGTGAAACTGAGGACACTTTTATTTCTGATTTGGCCGTAGCTACTAATTCTGGACAAATAAAAACTGGATCTATATCTAGGAGTGATCGAGTTTCTAAATACAACCAGTTGATTAGGATTGAAGAACATTTAAATTCCAAAAAAACATTAAAAAACAATAAGTTCTACTAATTTGTTCATTTTACACAAGAACAAAAAGAGTCCAAAAATAGATATTCTTTAATTTTTAACTCTTTTCGAAGTTTTAAAATTGTACATCCTCGTAAATGATGATTTTTTGATGTCATGTCGAAGATATCAACATTAAAGGGGAATTTGGTTAAGTTTTACCCTTTTTTTGTCTTTCCACTTATTCTTTTGTATTTATTGATAAATATATTTGATGGTAACAATGGATTGTTATCCCATAATCGATTAGACGCGCAAATCTTGAGTCTAAAGCATCAAATTGATGATGTAAAAAAAAGCAATGAATTATACCAAATTAAGATCTCATCAATGAGCAATCTTAATTCAAAAGATCTAATTGATGAGCAAATTAGATCAGTTTTAGGTTATGGAAAAAATAGTGAATATGTCATCTATTTAGACTAATTCTTTAACTTGAAATTACTGATAAAGATTATATTTTCTAAGTTGTGCAAGATACGCGATTAATTTCAAAATCTCTGTTAAGAAAAAACTTTTCATCTATCCCGAGTCCAAATAAACCAAAATGGCTGAAGATCAAATTACCATCAGAGAAAATACTTGACACCAAAAAAATTATAATAGATCAAAATTTAACAACTGTATGTGAGGAAGCTCTATGTCCAAACTTAAGTGAATGTTGGAGTAAAAGGCATGCAACTTTTATGATATTAGGTGACGTATGCACTCGCTCATGTAGTTTCTGTAATATCCAAACAGGAAAACCCAAAATTGTCGACAAAACTGAACCTGCTAGAGTTGCTAATGCAGTAAAAGCCTTAAATCTGAATCATGTAGTAATAACATCTGTTG
>CACPJE010000037.1 GCA_902634045.1 uncultured Pelagibacteraceae bacterium | reverse complement strand
TGAGGATAACCCTGGTGCTGATGATTTTGCAATGACTTACAGACTTTTAGGTTCTGCAACGTACAATAACTTTAACAATACTGCGTGGGCATTATCCCCTTCTGTCGTTGTATCTCATGACTTCTATGGGTATGCACCGTCATCTCTTGGAGGCTTTGCTGAAGATAGCATGACGCTTTCTTTAGGAACTTCTTTGACAAAAGGTGGTGTGTCAGTCAGTGGATCGTATATTAACTATATGGACTTAGGCAATAATTACTCAAACTTGTCTGCAGATAAAGACTACATATCGATGTCTGTATCATACGCATTTTAATCTAGGGAGATAAATAAAAATGAATAAAATGAATATCAAAAACTTACTGATTGCTCTAGTTACAACGCTTGGTTTATCAGTATCAATCGTCCAAGCTGATGGTCATGCGAAGTATTCTATAGATAGTTCTAACTATGCTGAATATTCGGATATGTTATCTCCTGGACAAATCACAATGTTTAATGCATACCCTGACACTTATCGGATGGATGTATACGAATCTAGCGGTGATTGTCAGATTCCTGCAGATATTGCTGCAATATCTCAATCGAATGGAACAATGATTAATGACAATGAAGGCTTTGAAGTAGCAAACGCTGGGCAAGTTCCTTTCCCAGACCCTTCTCATCCTCAACATTATGTTTGGAATTTTAGAATGAATGCAAGTCAAGTATCTGCTGTTTTCAGGGTTGCAACATCAGCAAATGTACAAGCAGATGGTTCAATTATTCTTGGACAACAAGAAACAAATATTGTCTTTCCAAGAAATCCAAACACAGTATCTCAATATGCTGATAAAAACATTTATGCGATGTTCATGCAGAAAAACTTGGGACCCCCAAGATCTGCTGGTTTAGTTACCTTAGTTCATGACTTTATTGATAGTTATGTTCAACCGCGTAAAGCATGGCAGTATAACCCAGCTACAAGACGTGTAAGACGTGCTCCTGATATCACTTATGATACGGTATTAGCTGCTGGAGGTGGTATTGTTGTTGTTGATCAGTATGGTGGATTTAACGGCGCACAAGATAAATATGATTGGTCTTATGAAGGTAGTAAAACAATGTTAGTGCCTATGAACAATGATGCTCTTGCGAATAATGCGATTGAAACTACTCATACGGTAAACCATTTAAATCCTGATTATGTTGCTTATGAAGAGCGCAATGTGCATATCGTTCATGCTCAGTTAAAACCAGGTCAAAGACACATTTATGAGTCTCGTACAATGTATTTCATTGACGATGATTTCGGACAATTGGCGTTACAAGATATGTATGATGGCTCTGGTACTTTGATGAGACACTATCTTGGAACAACTATGAGAGGTCTTGGTGGTACTGGTGCAGATAATTGTAACTACCAAGGTGAATATACGTTTGACTTCGCTACGAGAACATATACTGGAAATAACATGCTAGGTGATGCATTTAGCCCAGTATCAACTGTTTATAATGGTGAAGAAAAACCTGCTAGCTTCTTTACGCCAGATGGTTTAAGACGTTACGCAAGATAATTTTTAGACTTTACCTTTAAAAGTCTTTCATTTAAAACCTGATTTAGTTTTTACTAGATCAGGTTTTAAATTTTGGGTGGGATGATGAAGCGTTTAATAACTACAATCTTTAGTTTTTTCTTATTTTTTTCTAACTCTCTTTTTGCTGCAAACTTTAACTACGGAACAGAATATGCAGCAAAATCTGAGTTAGCTCATCTATCGTTAATTAATGCACTGGATCAAGTTGGTGATAGAATATACGGCGTTGGAGTACATGGGATTATCATTTATTCAGATGATGATGGAGAAACCTGGACTCAAGCGGAATCAGTACCTACTCAAAATACTTTAACTGATATTAGTTGTTCGAGTGAGCAATTGTGTTGGGCTACAGGACATGATGCAACTATTCTGCACTCTAATGACTCAGGAAAAAATTGGAATGTCCAATATATAGATATCGATTTTGATGCTCCTCTTTTATCTATCCATATGTACGATGATAATAACGGAGTTGCCATCGGGGCTTTTGCTTTATCTTTAAGAACGTCCAACGGTGGAATTAATTGGGATTACTTATTTTTAACTGATGATGAGTTTCAGCCACATCTTAATTATGTTTATGGTGACGGTTTGACTTGGCGCAAATCATCTAAGAATGAAGGTTACGCTGTTGGAGAGTTAGGTAAATATTATGTATCCGACGATCAAGGATTAAATTGGCTAGAAGTTGACACAGGATATTTTGGTTCTTTTTGGTCAGGGGTTAAAGTTGATAATGGACAATCATTACTTTTAGGGATGTCAGGCAATCTAACATTAGCGACTCTGGTTGATGTTGATCTTGATGCTAATGCAGACAAAGAAATATATGTTGCTTGCTATGAGTCAGGCCTATTTCGTGATGAATGTAAGATGTATGTTTTTGATAATCTATTTATAGGAACAAAAAATAGTTTAACCAATGCAATTGTTCTTGATGATGGGCGTATAGCAATTAGTGGTAATGGAGGAGCTATCAGCATTGTAGATTTACATAGAAATAGAGATATCCAAACATGTGTCAGAGCCGATCGTCTTAGCAATACATCAATTATACAATTGAGTAATGATGAGTTCTTACTAGCGGGTGAAAAAGGAGTAAGAAAACATAGCATGAATGAATGCTTAAATAATTTCACAAACAAAGAATCTAATTCTCAAGATTCTTATTATACCATAAGTCTTGATTAGATGTCTCGTGTTGAAGGTAAGGTAGCAATTGTTACAGGCGCAGCATCAGGCCTTGGTCTAGCATCTTCAAAAAAACTTATCCAAGAAGGTGCAAGAGTTGTTTTAACAGATATTAATCAACAGGGATTAGAAACTATTAAAGAGCACTTAAGTGAATTTAGCGAAACTCAATATAGTACTGAATACCTTGATGTAACCTCTGAAGAGTCTTGGCAGGAAATCATTGAAAAAGTTGAATTAGAGTATGGTAAAATTAATATTCTAATAAACAGTGCAGGAATATCCTTAGGTTCAGATATTGTTTCTACTGATTTTGAAGTATGGAAAAAGGTTCACCAAGTTAATCTAGATAGTGTGTTTTTGGGATGTAAGTACGCTATCCCAAAGATTGCTGCTTATGGTCCTGGATCAATTATTAACTTATCTTCGATTTCAGGTATTGTTGCTGGCTGGAATACAGCTGCATACAATTCATCAAAAGCGGGAGTTCGACTATTAACAAAGTCAGTTGCACTATACTGTGCTAAAAAAGGTTATGACGTAAGATGCAATTCAATTCATCCAGCTTTTGTGAATACGCCTATATTAGATCCGATTAAACAAGCTTTTGGTGATGATGAGGCAGTTCGAAAACTAGCACGACAGATTCCAATGAATAAAATAGGTGATACTGATGACGTTGCTTATGCTGTTTTATATCTTGCATCTGATGAATCTAAGTTTATGACGGGTTCGGAAATTATCCTTGATGGTGGCCTAAGTGCAATGTAGGCACTTATTTTTTGTATTTTCATGAGAAATAAAAGAGCACTTATGATCGTTCATCAAAAACGATCTAGCACTGGTGATGTTGGCTATAAACTAAAACAAAGAGGCTATGAACTCGATGTTAAAAGACCTGTTTTTGGAGAAGCTCTGCCAGATAATATGGATAATCATGATTTAGCAGTTATTTATGGGGGCCCACCAAGTGCTAATGATAACCTTGAATATATTAAATATGAAACTGAATGGATCAGTACTGCTTTAAAATATGATAAACCATTTTTAGGAATTTGTCTGGGTGCTCAAATGCTTGCTAACAATTTAGGAGGATCTGTTCAAAGGGCTAAGGATAAGTCCTTCGAGATTGGATTCTATGATATCAATCCTGTAAAAGCAGGATTAAAATTATTTCAGGGCCAAAAAACTTTTTTTCAATGGCATAAAGAAGGATTTTCTACCCCATCTACCTGTGAACTTCTAGCTACAGGGGACACTTTTCAGGAACAGGCTTTTCAATATAAAAATGCTTATGGAATACAATTTCATCCAGAAGTTAATTTAAGAATGCATTTTAAATGGCTATATTATGCTGGTTACATGCTAAGGGAAAAGGGAGCTCAGAAGAAAATACACCAACTAAATTTAAGAGTAAAACATGGAAAAAAAATTAATATGTGGTTAGATTACTTTTTAGATAATTACTTTTTAAAGAATTGATTATGGAACCATTTGTTATACTTCTATACCGAATTATAGATGTTTATTTCTATATTTTAATCATCAATATAATTCTGAGCTGGTTAATAGCATTCAATGTTTTAAATACATATAATCGATTTGTTAGCATGATTCTTTATGCTACTCAAAGACTCACTAATCCATTACTAAATCCAATTAGAAGATTCTTACCAAATTTAGGTGGTCTTGATATATCTCCAATTGTTTTAATATTATTACTTTTTTTTATTCAGGATTCATTAAGAGTTTATCTATTAGGACTATAAATATTTTAGAGGAAATTTATGACAGCACAAATTATCGATGGCAAACAAATAGCAGCTGATTTAAGAGCTGAAACAAAACAAGAAGTAGATAAATTTATTGCACAGTACGACAAAAAGCCAACCTTAGCAGTAGTTCTTGTTGGTGAAGATCCCGCAAGTCAAGTGTATGTAAATACAAAAACAAAGATGGCAAAAGAAATCGGAATGAATGTTGA
>CACPJE010000036.1 GCA_902634045.1 uncultured Pelagibacteraceae bacterium | reverse complement strand
TAAAAATCCAATTATTATCAATGTAAATATTTTTTTAGTAAAATTCATTGAGCACACTTTATCTTTTCAATTATAGGTAAGTTAATCCTTCTAAGATTTGAGAAGAATTCTTCTCCAGGAAGATAGATTCTTAATGAAATAGAAAAACTGTCCACTTCAGATACTCGTAACCAATTAGAATTTGATACCTCATTTATAAAATCATTACTGCTGGCAAAGAAAATTTCAAAACCACCATTAACGTCAAAGTCAACATTCTCACTATTAAATGAATATAGCTTTTCATTATTATTGATCAAAAATCCGTCGGAACCATAGGCTGTAATGCTCCACCATCTTGATTCAATATCACTTCCTGTCAGCTTATATAGACACTTGCCATCTAACGGTTCGTCTTCAATATCAATGGACGCAGAGAAATAAGCCGATTCAGGCTTTTTAAGAGCAAAAGTGCCATATTGTGCTACTGCTGCCCTAGTATATAAATCTCGGTTTGGATCACCAGGAGACGGCAATATTGTCCAAATATCATTCTCAATAAAGGCAAATCGAGGAAATAATTTAGCTGATAAATAAGTAAATGAAATAGCAATGAGAACGACGATAAAGAAATATATTAAGTATCTACGTAATAAAATCATTGTATAATCAATAAGTAATATTATTTAATATCATATAAATAGAGATTAACAAATGCCTGATCAAATAAAGACTGATTGCTTAATTGTAGGTGCTGGCCCAGTAGGATTGTTTGCTATTTTTGAGTTAGGTATATTAGGGCTTTCAGCCCAGGTTGTAGATAATTTGGATAAAATTGGAGGCCAATGTGCTGAGCTATATCCTGATAAACCAATCTATGACATCCCAGGTCTGCCAGAGTGTACCGGACTTTCTTTAGTAGAGAATCTTCAAAAACAAATTGAGCCTTTTAAGACTCAATTTCATTTAAATGAACGAATTGATGCAATTAAGAATGATAAAGACTTATGGTTAGTTACTACATCTAAAGGAAAAGTGTTTGTTACTCCAAATATATTTATTGCTGGAGGTGTTGGATCATTTGAACCTAGGAAACCACCGCTAGAAAATGTTACTAAATATGAAGATAAAGGAGTGTCTTATTCTGTTTCTGATAAAAATTTTTACAAAGATAAGAAAGTTATTATTTTTGGAGGTGGAGACAGCGCTCTTGATTGGACAGTTGAGCTTGCAAAAATTGCAAATCAAGTAGTTCTTATACATAGAAGAGATGAATTCAAGGCTGTAAACCATACAGTTAAGCAGATGAGAGAATTGGTAAAAGAAGGGAAGGTAATTTTACATACAAAAAATCAAATAGAGGATGTTATAGGAGAAGATCAGGTTAAAAAATGTATTATTAAAAATAATGAGGGAAATTTAACAGAAATTGATTGTGATGAGATCTTGATCTTCCATGGATTAAAGATGGAGCTTGGGCCAATCAATGATTGGGGATTAAATTTGTATGAAAAACAAATTGAGGTAAATACTGAAAATTTTCAGACTAATTTACCTGGAGTTTTTGCTATGGGAGATATTTCATATTATCCAGGTAAGTTAAAATTAATATTATCAGGTTTTCATGAAGCATCACTTGCTGCTCAAGAAGCATTTAGAAGAGCTAGGCCAGATGAAACTCTTACTTTTAGGTATACAACTTCATCAAAAGATATTCATGAGAAATTAGGTGTAAAATAGTGATTCAAAGTCTTTACGATAAATATATTTGTCCTCACTTAATTGATTTTATTATGTCAAGAACGCCTTTTCCTAAGCAAAGAAAGAAAATAATTCCCAATGCTGAGGGCAGAGTACTAGAAATTGGCATAGGGTCAGGATTAAATCTTGAGCTCTATGATCAAAATAAAGTATCTGAAATTTTTTCAGTTGATCCTGATAATGTTTTGTTAAGTAAAGCTCGAAGGAGAGCGAAATTAAATAATATAAACCTTTATATAGAAAGTTTATCAGCTGAAGAACTCCCTTTTGAATCAAATTCATTTGATACAGTTGTTAGTACATACACGCTATGTTCAATTAAGAATGCTGAAAAAGCGCTTACAGAGGTTAATAGGGTTATGAAAAATGGTTCAAAATTTATTTTTTCTGAACATGGGAAAGCTCCTGATGCGAATGTTTTGAAATGGCAAAAAAGGTTAAATCCAATTTGGTCAAGAATTGCTGGCGGGTGTCATTTAGATATAGATATTCCATCAATTATATCGCAATCAAACTTTAAAATACCAGAAATCCAAAGTACATATGTTCCAGGGCCAAAATTTGCTGCTTATCATTATTGGGGCTATGCAACAGCTAATAAATAATATTGATCGTGCAAAAAGTCCTAGATTATGTATTGGCTAATGCTGAAGAAAATAATCCTAATTCAATATTAAAGACCATAGATCAATACACGATAGAAACTGGACAGTTTTTAATGAATGTGGGACCGGAGAAAGGAAAAATACTAGAATCTACTCTTAAGAAACATAACCCTAAATTAATTTTGGAGTTAGGATCATTTATAGGATACTCAGCAATCCTTATTGCTTCGAGCACTGAAAGCGATTCATTGCTTTATTCAATTGATCCTGATCATAATTCAATAGAAATCTCTCAAAAAATGATAAATTTTGCAGGTCTAACTAACAAGATAAACTTTATCCATTCCAAAGCTGAGCTAGCTATTCCAAAATTGAATCACTCATTTGATTTTGTATTTATTGATCATGCTAAAAAAAGATATTTTCCTGATCTTATTTTGATAGAAGATTCAAAATTACTAAAATCTAATAGTGTAATTTTTGCTGATAATGTAGGAATATTTATTGAGGATATGGGCGAATATTTAGACCACGTTAGACATTCAGGATTATATACATCAGAAAATATTGCTTCTAATTTAGAGTATAGAAATAATATCTATGATGCTGTAGAAATATCTGTAATGAACTAGATCAAATGGTTGCTATAAGTAAAAATATTGAAAATTATTATGATATCATTGTTGTAGGAGCAGGTATTTCAGGCATAGGTGCAGGCTATTACTTGCAAAAAAATTGTAATTCAAAAAGTTTCTGTATACTTGAAAACAGAGAAGATATTGGTGGAACGTGGGATTTATTTAAATATCCTGGTATACGCTCAGACTCTGATATGTTTACATTAGGGTATGCTTTCAAGCCGTGGAAAGATCAGAAATCGATCGCCGATGGTCCATCAATTCTTAATTATTTAAAAGAAACAGTTAAGGAAAATGACCTTTTAAAAAAAATTAAGTTTCAACATAAAGTTTTACATGCTTCCTGGGATAGTAAAGTTTCAAGATGGTCATTAGAAGTTTTGAACACTAAAGAAAATTCAACAATAGTTTTGACTTGCAATTTTTTGTTTACTGGCACTGGTTACTATGATTATGAACATGGGTACACTCCAGAATTCGATGCAGTTGAAAGCTTCAATGGTACTATAATTCATCCTCAAAAATGGCCTAAAGATCTAGACTATGAAGATAAAAAGGTAGTTGTTATCGGCAGTGGAGCAACAGCGGCAACAATTGTTCCAGTACTTTCAAAAAAAGCTAAACACGTTACAATGCTCCAAAGATCTCCAACATATTATTTTAATGCTCCCGATGAAGACAGGTTTGCAAATACATTAAAAAAAATACTACCAACTAAATTTGCATACACCACAATACGTCTAAGGAATGTTTTTTTCCAACAATTGCTTTACAGAATTTGTAGAAAGTATCCTGAGTATGTAAAAAGAAAATTAATTGATCAAGTACGGCAATTATTGCCAAACTATGATGTAAAAAAACATTTCACCCCAAAATATTATCCCTGGGAACAAAGAATGTGCCTGATACCTAATGCAGATCTTTTTGAATCTATAAAATTAAAAAAAGCATCAATCGTCACTGATCATATTGATCACTTTACAGATAAGGGCTTAAAACTTAAATCTGATACTGAAATAGAAGCTGATATTGTAATTACTGCAACCGGATTAAACATACAACAGTTTGGTGGAATAAAGCTCTTTGTAGATAGTAAGCCAATTAATCCAGCAGATACGATGACCTATAAAAGTATGATGTTTAGTGGAGTTCCTAATTTTATTAATTCGTTTGGTTATATAAATGCCTCATGGACCTTAAAAGCTGATCTTACATGTGAATATGCTTGTAGATTAATTAATTACATGGATAAAAATGGATATAAGCATTGTTTACCTGAAATACCTAATGATGTTAAAGAGAAAGATGATTGGCTAGCTACAGAATTTTCATCAGGTTATATCCATAGGGCAAAACATTTATTTCCAAAGCAGGGAAGCAGGTCACCATGGATAGACACTCAGAATTATTTTAAAGACTTCTTTGGAATCAAATTTGGAAGGATCAATGATGACTCTATTAATTTTACAGCTCATTAAGTAATTAAGAAGCTTTAGCTATTTCTCTAAGTTCGTATTTTAATATTTTACCGGTAGATGTTTTAGGTAATTCTCTGAAAATAACTTTTTTTGGACATTTAAAGCCTGCAAGAGTTTCCTTGCAGAATTTAATTATATCTTCTTCACTAACATTATCATTTGCATCTTTTAATTCTACAAATGCACATGGAGTTTCACCCCATTTTTCATCAGGTCTAGCAACCACTGCTGCGAATAAAACTGAAGAGTGTTTGTACAAAGTATTTTCTATTTCAACAGATGAAATATTTTCACCACCTGAAATAATTATATCTTTACTCCGGTCTTTAATTTGGATGTATCCATTAGGATGGATTACTGCAA
>CACPJE010000035.1 GCA_902634045.1 uncultured Pelagibacteraceae bacterium | reverse complement strand
CAAAAATTTCTTTTTCAAAAGGTAAAATAGTTAATAGGTGATCTATTGATTGTTTAACAGTTTTGATTCTGCCTGATCTCCACATCCAAACAGATGGTGCTACAAAATGAATAATTTTTAAACTACTGTCTTTTTGCTTCAATTTTTTTGCAATTCGTAGAGTAAAATCAGGGCTGTCAATAGTAAGGACAATATCAGGCTGAAGGTCTAAAGTTTTACTGACAGTTGTATTTATAATGTTTTTAATATGAAATATCTTTGGAATCACTTCAATTATTCCCATAACATTAATTTCAGAGATATTATAAAAATTTTTTATTCCTTTGCTCTTAAGTGCCTTTCCTCCAATTCCATAAATGTCTAATTTTTGATCATAAAATTTTTCAAGTGCATTAAGTAAAGCTGCGCCTAAATAATCTCCAGATTCTTCTCCTGTGATAACTACAATCTTCATTTACTCTAAATTTATTTGCTTTATATTTATATCAATATTATGAAATAAATATGACTAAAACCGTAACTTTTTGCTTTGATTTTGGAAGTCCTTATTCCTACCTTGCTTATAACTATTTAAGCCCAATAAAAGATGCAGGGGCACAAATAGAGTTAAAACCAGTTCTTTTAGGGGGTATATTTAAAGCAACAGGCAATCAACCTCCAGCAACTGTCCAAAAAAAAGGTGAATATATGTTTAGGGATATTCAGAGGTGGTCAAAAAAATTAAATGTATCATTTAAAATGAATCCTTATTTTCCAATTTTGACTGTTCCACATATGCGTGGTGCAATATTAGCTCAAAAGAAAAATATTCTAGAAGATTATATGCAGTCCATGTTTGATTCTATGTGGCTCAAAGGTTTAAATTTAAATGACCAAGAAATATTAACACAAGTTGCGTCTGAATCTGGCATTGATCCAAATGAATTTGCTGAAGGAATCTCAAGTGATGAAGTAAAGAATGAATTAAAAGTAAACACCCAATTCGCAATTGATAAGGGGGCTTTTGGTGTCCCAACTTATTTTTTGGAAGATGAAATGTTTTGGGGAATTGATAGTATTAAATTTCTTCTTGATGCATTGAAAAGCTAATTATTTATTATTTTCTTCATTATAATTCCTAGCCATAATTGCTGCCAACCCTGGTAAGAACCGAGAAATCATTAAAGCAATTCTTGGAAACCCAAATTTAGGCACGATGTAAGTTTCTCTTTTATTTTTTTCTATTGCTTCAATAATCATTTCTGCAGCTTTATTGACATTCATTCCCTGACTTTCGTGACCCCTGTCATTTGCTCCATAGGGTGTTCCATCTTCTGTAAGAGCCTTCATCCCCACTTCAGTATCAACAAAACCAGGAGCTACAATATTTACTTTTATATTGTGTTCAAAAACTTCTGCTCTTAGGGCATCATGAAATCCGTGAAGAGCATGTTTTGCTGATGCATAAACAGATCTTTTCTTTATTGCAAACTTGCCCAACAAACTTGTATTGGTGACAATCTGACCCTCTTTGCGATTGATCATTTGAGGAAGAACTGACTTAGTAAGCTTGATAACAGAAAAGAAATCAAGATTCATGACATCTTGATAAACTTTGAATTTTGTATCGTTAATTGATGACCATGCAGATATACCTGCATTATTTATTAGAATATCAATATCACCTACCTCCTCTTGTACAGAATGAGAAAACTGATCAATCTTATCAAGATCAGAAAGATCAAAGGGATATATGTGCACTTCAGCATTCCCACATTCTAGCTTTACATTTTCAAGCTCTTCTTTGCGACGCGCTGTAATTAGTAATTTAGCACCAAGTTTAGCAAGCTGCAGTGTCAGAGACCTACCAATTCCTGAAGATGCTCCAGTAATCCAAATTGTTTTGTTATTAAAATATCCCATACAATATATAATTAAATATCATGAAACTAAGACAAGCAAGAAATAAAGATGGTAATCAAATTATTAGTCTCATTCGAAAATGTTATCGAGATTATCCAGATTGCTATTTAGATGTCGTAAATGATAGTCCAGAACTGAACTATGTTTATTCATATTTTAAAAAAAATAAAGGAAAGTTCTGGGTATATGAAAAAAATAAAAGAATTATTGGATGTATGGGCATTGCACCTGGAAGAGAAAAAAGTATTGAAATACATAAGTTATATATAGATAAAAAATATAGAAGAAAAGGTCTTGCAACAAGGCTTTTATCAATGGCAGAAACTTATGCTCTTAATTCTAAAATAAAAAAAATTACACTCTGGACTGATACACGTTTTAAAGAATCCCATAAAACATATAAAAGTTTGAATTATAAAAAACTAAAGACAACTAGAAAGCTTTTTGATATTAGTAAGACAACGGAGTATACTTTTACTAAAGTTTTAGGCTAAATCTGGAGTAAGTTTATTTTCAGCTGCTTTAATTCCTCTTGTAATTAAAAAATTAATAAGTAAATAAATTGATCCAGCTACTAAGAAAATCTCAATAGGTGCAAATGTTTGAGAAATTATTTTTCGAGCAATACCTGTAATTTCCATCAGTGTTACAGTACTAACTAAAGAGCTTGCTTTAACCATAAGTATCAATTCATTTCCGTATGCAGGTAAGGCTTGCCTTATTGCTAATGGTAGCATTATAATTCTAAACGATAAAATTCTTCCCATACCTAAAGCACTTCCCGCCTCCAAATAACCTTTAGATACCGATTGGATTCCTCCTCTAATAATTTCAGATGAATAGGCACAAGTGTTCAATGTAAGAGCAATGATTGCACACCAAAATGGATCTTTTAAAACTATCCATAAAAAACTATCTTGAATAAAAGAAAATTGAGCAAGTCCGTAGTAAATGAAAAATATCTGCAATAATAAGGGGGTTCCCCTAACAGCATAAACAAAATAATACGCTGTTTTATTTAGATATCCCTTCTTAGAGATCCTCATAAGAGCAACTAAAATAGCTAGAAAAAATCCAAGTATGGTTGAAATTATAACTACCTCTAAAGTTAAAGGAATACCTTTTATTAATTTAAAAAAAGATTCATACATTAACTCAAAATCCATTATGTACTCTCCTCAATTACAAACCCTTTTGAAAATTTCTTTTCGGCTCTGTTAAAGAACTTATTTGATCCGGTGGTTATTAAGAGATAAAGAACAATAGCCGTTGTATAAAAAACAAAAGGCTCGTGTTCAGAAGCAGCAGCTACTTTAGCTTGTCTCATAATTTCAACAAGAGCTGTAACACTAATTAATGAAGTATCTTTCAAGGTAATCTGCCAAACATTTCCTATTCCTGGTAAGGCAAGTCTGGCTACTTGAGGAAAAATGATACGAAGATTCATTTGAAACTTACTCATT
This sequence comes from uncultured Pelagibacteraceae bacterium, assembly GCA_902634045.1. Taxonomy (GTDB): domain Bacteria; phylum Pseudomonadota; class Alphaproteobacteria; order Pelagibacterales; family AG-422-B15; genus CACPJE01. The sequence goes on along the minus strand of CACPJE010000035.1, from coordinate 1,462 downwards.
CCTAATGTTTCTCCAACTTCAAATTGACCTTTTGGAACAGCTAGAATAGCACCTCTGATAACTTCAGTTGAGTAAGCTCCTGAAATTGCTCCAACTGCGAAAGTTCCAATGGTAAAAGCATTTAACTCTATATAACCATCGTAGCCAAACATCTTGGCAAAATACATAACTGCACTACTGCCGCCAAAAAATAATAAATAGATAACTAATAATTCTGGCACCCCTCGTACAACAGTCGTATACACTTCAGCAATTAATTTAAGAATTCTTGATTTAGATAATTTAAAAGAGGCTAAGATAACTCCTATTAATAAACCAAGACAGACTGAGGAAAGGCTTACTAATATAGTCATCAATCCTGCAAGAAGCATTTCATCTCCCCAGCCTTGATCTCCAAACGATAGTAGTTCTAGCATATTTTATTATACCAAAAAAAAAGCGGCTGTAATTGTATTACAACCGCTTTCTTTAAATTTATAGTTAGAAAATTACATAGAAAGGTCTTTACCAAACCATTCCATTGAAATTCTACTAACAGTTCCATCAGCAGTAGCATCAGCTATTGCTTTATTGAACATCGCAGTTAGATCTGAGTCCGATTTCCTAATTCCTGCTCCTACGCCAGCTCCAAAAGAACCACCGAATAAATCAGGACCAATTAAAGTAACTCCACTACCCGCAGGTGTATCAGCAAAAGTTTCCATTGCTGCTTTATCACATAGAGCTGCATCAATTCTACCAGCTGCTAAGTCTAACTCCATATTTTGTTGAGTATCATAAACTTTAATAGTTACGTCAGGCATATATTCATTAAGGAAATTTTCATGAATTGTAGCAGTTTGAACACCTACAGATGCGCCAGCAAGGGCAGACTGTAATGTAGCCAAAAGACCTTTTGCTTCAGAGTCCATATCATCAAGGTTTAATTTTCCTGGTGCATTTAATGTTCCAAGCGCACTATTGCTTAGAGCAGATAGAGATGCCGGCTCAGTCATATAGCCAATTGAAAAATCAATTTTTTCCATTCTTTCTTCTGTAATGGACATACCTGCCATAATTGCATCGTACTTCCCATTTTGAAGAGCTGGAATAATTCCATCCCAATCCTGAGCTACAAACTCACACTCTGCATTCATTCTTTCGCACAAATCTAGTGCTAAATCAATTTCAGCTCCTTCTAGTTCTCCAGCAGCATTCATATTGTTCCACGGAGGATAAGCACCCTCAGTTCCAATTCTGATTTTTGACCAGTCACCAGCAAAAGCTAATGTTGACAAACTCAAGGAAACGAGAATTGCCAATAAAAAGTTAATTTTTTTCACTTTTAGCCTCCATTAGATAAATAAATAAGCGCATAGCCTCTCTTAAAAAAGAGGTTTCCGCAAGAAAAATCTATTTAATATCTTAGGGCTTTATCCCCTTAGTCTATTCCAAAGATAAATGATAATGGCAACTGAAATAA
>CACPJE010000034.1 GCA_902634045.1 uncultured Pelagibacteraceae bacterium | reverse complement strand
AAAAACTGAAACAGCCATTTATATAAATGTTTATCATGATACTAAAAATAAAAAATTATTTTCTGGATGGATGTTAAAATCACTTCCATCAATTTCGGCAATAGAGCATCCTATATACGATATTTGGGTTAATGATTGCTATTGACTAGAGTGAAGATATATTATTTTCCAGCCAATTGATTGAAACTGAACCTTTTCTAAATTCTTCTGATGATAATATCTTCTTATGGAGATCAATATTAGTATCGATTCCATCAATCACCATTTCATTCAAAGACCTTAAAGCCCTCTTTATTGCATGATTTCTCGTGCGTCCAGTAGCGATCAATTTAGCAAGTAAATTATCATAATAATGAGGGACTTTATAACCAGAATATATGAAAGTATCTAATCTTATGCCATTTCCAGCAGGAGGATGAAATAAGCCTATTGTTCCTACTGAAGGTTTAAAATCTGATGAATTTTCAGCATTAATCCTACATTCAATTGAATGTCCTAGGGGTTTTATATTATCCTGATTAGTAAAGATTTTTTCACCATGAGCTACGCAAATCTGTTCTCTTACAAGATCAATTCTTGTTAACATTTCAGTAATAGGGTGTTCGACTTGGAGTCTTGTGTTCATTTCCATAAAATAGAACTCTCCATTTTCATACAGAAACTCTAAAGTTCCTAGACCGAGATATTGCATCTTTTCCATAGCGCTTATACAGATTTGAAATAATTCATCTTTTTTTTCATCCTCTATACCTGGCGCGAGAGCCTCCTCTAAAACCTTTTGGTTTCTTCTTTGAACAGAGCAATCTCTTTCGTGAAGATGAAGAAAATTTCCGTGAGAATCACATATTACTTGGACTTCAATATGCCTAGGAGAGTCAATAAATTTTTCTATATAAACAGAGTCATTTCCAAAAAAAGAAAGGGCCTCCTGTTTAATAATCGGAAGCGATTGTTTTAATTCTTTTTCATCATTTACAACTTTCATTCCTCTCCCTCCACCTCCTGCGCTAGCCTTAATTAAAACTGGATAACCAATGTCCTTTGAAATATTAATTGCATCTTTCTCGCTTTCGATAGCTTTATCAGATCCCGGAACTGTAGGTACTCCAAATTCATTCATTATTTTTTTAGCTTGAATCTTGTCACCCATAGCGCTTATATGAGAATGATTTGGCCCAATAAAAATTAGTTTGTGGTCCTCTAACATTTTAGAAAATGATGCATTCTCAGATAAAAATCCATAACCTGGATGAACTGCTTGTGCTCCTGTAATTTCACAAGCAGCAATAATAGAATGAGTATTTAAATAACTTTTATTAACAGGATTTGGACCAATGCAAACACTTTCATCTGCAATTCTAACATGCATCGAGTCGGCATCAGCCTCACTATGAATTGCTACTGTAGAAATCCCAAGCTCTTGACAAGCTCTATTTATTCTAACCGCTATTTCTCCACGGTTAGCAATCAATACTTTATCAAACATTTATTCTATTAGCATTAAAGGCTGGCCAAACTCAACAGCTTGTTCATTTTCAACTAAAACTTTAACAAGCTTTCCCTGAAGATTAGACTCTATTGGATTCATTGTTTTCATAGCTTCAATAATTAACAATGTTTGCCCAGATTTAATTGCATCACCCTCATTAACAAATTTATTTGCTCCAGGTTCAGGTTGAAGATAAATAGTTCCTACCATTGGGGATTTTATTGCTCTAGGATCATTTTTAAAATCTTCTTCTTGATTTGTATTATTTGAAATTACTTTTTTCTCAGTAGGCGCTGCATGAGAAATCAATTGAGTGCCTCCTCTAGAAACAGATATAGCGAAATCTCCGTCTCTATAAGAAATCTCTACAAGATTTAATTCTTCAAGAAGTTTACTAAGTTCCTTTATTGGACCTTTATCTATATTTTTCTTTGCCATATCTTTTATGTTTATATTAATTTTTTAATTCCATCAATAGCAAGTAGATAACCATTCAATCCAAATCCACAAACAACGCCACTTACACCTTTACTAATGTATGAGCTATGTCTAAATTCTTCTCTGGTAAAAAGATTTGAAATATGGACTTCAATTTTAGGAATTTTAATAGCTAATAATGCGTCAAGAATTGAAACAGAAGTATGAGATAAACCCCCAGCATTAATTATAACTCCATTTAGAGATTTTCCTGCATCTTGAATTGAATTTACAATATCGCCTTCACTATTTGACTGAAAAAAAACTAAATCAATATTTAAATTTGACGATTGAATATGATCTTTTGTTAACTTTTCTAAATCTTTTAATGTTTCTGTTCCATAAACTTCCGGTTCTCTTTCTCCCAGTAAATTTAAATTAGGGCCATTTATAATAATAATTTTTTTTCTAGACATTTTTCAATAATTTTCCAATTTCATATTATCTATTATATTTAACAAATCATTAGCTCGATACCATTCAGTAGTATTTTTTTCAATATTTTTTAAGCTTTTAATGGCAAATTGTTGAGCCATTGCATAATTTCCAGTCAAGTAATGCCTTTCAGCTGTAGCATACTCAGCTAGAGATATATTGTCTGTTTCAGCATAAGCCTTGGCAAGTAAGTACCAAGAGTAAGTATTTTTAGGATTTAGTCTAAGGGATTTTTTAAGCAGTTTTATACTTTCACTGTAATTAGAGGAATCAGTGTCGGCAAGGTAGTAATTTCCAATCATCATGTAGTACAGATCATTTTCATCATTAAGCAATCTTATTGAATTTTTTTGGTTTTCAATTGCATTCCTATAATTATGTTTTGAAAAATATATCTCTCCAATCAGCTCTCTAAAGAATGGGTTTTCAGGATTATTTTTAATCAATTCTTTTAGTAGAATAATTGAATTATCATGGTTTCCAGAAAAATAACTAGCAACTGCTTTTGCATACTTATCAATATCTCTATTAGATTGATAGACAGCATATGTTTCTTCTCCACTATGAGTAAAACCAAACAGCTTAGCTTTTAAAAAGAGAAATTCATTCTGCAAATCAATGTCTTGAGAAAATTCACAGCCATCGTATTGAGTCATTAAAGCACTTTCTATCCATGTAGCTCTTTCAGATACCAATGGATGAGTTGATCTATAACTTGTAGCATCTGTAGAATAAGGTATGGCCATATCTATTTTGCCTAAAAACTCTAATAGATAATTTCCATTTATTCCATTCTTACAAAGCAATCTTATCGCTGCTTGATCAGCTGAAGCCTCTTGAGTTCTACTATAATAGGTAAAGCCATCTTGAACACTTGCTGAGCCAACCATTAATGTAGCCATTCCAGTTTCAGTAGCTCCTCCTAAGATACCCAATATTCCTAAAACATAAACTGGGAATGCTCTAGATCCTAATTTGCCAATCTCATGCTTTGTTCTAAATACATGTCCACCTAGAATATGAGCAAGTTCGTGGGCCAATACTGAGGCATACTCTCTATAATCATCAGAAGAAATTAGTATTTCAGTATTAATAAATAGATTATTACCACTAGTTACAAATGCATTTATATCTTTACTTTTAATGAAATAGTAATTTATTTCTTCTGGCTCAATTTCTGTATTTTCTAGAAGATTACTAACAATTTTTTTTGTAAAATTTTCTAATTCTACATCTCTAATAATATCAAAAGCCAAAGCATTATTTAGCAAAGAAGAGTAACATAAGAAAATTGTAAAAAGTATCTTTAGCCTGTTCACTTAGGTTTGCCACCAGCCTGTTTTCTTATTTTTAATTTCTTTTATAGGATTGATAGGTTTTTCAATTTTAGATTTTTTATTTGCTTTTTGACTCTTAGTCGCATCTTTTTTAACTAAGCTTTTTTTAGTTTTGTTTTCTATTTTTTTTGATTTCTTGGCAACAACTTTCTTCTTTTTTTTAGTTTTATTTACAATCTCAATCTTAGTATTTTCAATGCTTATATCTGCCTCAAAAGAAATCATAACTTTGTATTGTTTTTTAATTTTAATTAACTCATTTTCATAACTACTTTCAATCACATCTATAACTGATGGATTAATTTTGATTAGTAGTTCCTTATTTTTATTTGTACTTATATGATCTTTAATATTATAAATTGCTTTTAGAGCACATGACTCTATAGATAAATCTGATTTCCAATTAATAAAACTTTGCCTTAATCTTTGTCTAGACATTTCTAAAAGACCGAATTGACTGATTCGTGAAACTTGAATTCTTGCTCTGTCTTTTTTAATTAATTCTCTTACTTTTTTTTCTACAGTTCTATTGTTTCTCATTTCGTACATATCAATAAAGTCAATTACTATTAAACCAGATAAATCTCTAATTTTAATTTGTTTACTTATTTCTTGAGCTGCTTCAATATTAGTTTTAAGAGCTGTTTTTTCAATGTTACGCTCTTTTGTCGCTCCTCCAGAGTTAACATCTATTGCAACCAATGCTTCAGTGGGATTGATTACAAGATATCCCCCAGATTTTAATTTTACTTCTGGTTCAAACATTCTTAATATTTCTTTTTCAACACCGTATTTAGAAAAAATAGGAACTTTATTTTTATATTCTTTGACAAATTTTGAGTAAGAAGGGATTATTTGAGACATATATTTTTTAGTTTCTTTAAATGCATCTGAGCCTTCTACATGTATTGTTTTCATATCTTTATTGTAAACGTCACGAATAACTCTTCTTAATAAGTTTCCTTCTTCATGTATTAATGCAGGCGCTATTGCTTTTTCAGTTTCTTTTACAATATTTACCCACAATTTATGCAGAGAATTGTAATCTTTTTTGATTTCATTTTTTGTTTTGTTCAAACCAGCAGTTCTTATAATCAAACCCATATCAGTTGGAACTTTTAATTCATCGATAATTTTTTTAATTTTATTTCTATCATCAGAAGTAGATATTTTTCTTGATATGCCTTTAGTTTTAGTAGAGTTAGGCATAAGAACAGAATATTTTCCAGCTAAGGATATATAAGAGGTTAGTGCAGCACCTTTATTGCCTCTTTCCTCTTTTACAACTTGGACAAGTATTAATTGTCCTGTTTTAATCACTTCTTGAATTTTGTATGATCTATAAAGCCTACGTTTGAGTTGAGATTTACTTTTGCTTTTTAATCTATTGCTATCAATTGGTTTATTTTTTTCTGTCGATTTTTTAGTATTGCCCTCTATAATTTCATCTTCCTCTTCGGCAATATTGCCATTAACCTCTTCTTCATTTTCATTAACAATATTTCCATTTACTTC
>CACPJE010000033.1 GCA_902634045.1 uncultured Pelagibacteraceae bacterium | reverse complement strand
AGGAGGTGTAAGACACTGCATTGTTGTAAAACGAACAGGCGGCGAAACAGGTTGGGAAGAGGGTAGAGATGTTTGGTACCATGAATTAACTGAAGGTGCCTCAGACGATTGTCCTCCAGAAGAAATGAGTGCTGAGGATCCTTTGTTTATTCTTTATACATCAGGTTCTACAGGAAAACCAAAAGGTGTCATGCATACAACAGGCGGGTATATGGTTTATGCATCAATGACTCATCAATATGTTTTTGATTACAAACCTGGCGATATTTATTGGTGTACTGCTGATGTTGGTTGGGTGACTGGTCATAGTTATATTGTCTATGGACCACTAGCTAATGGTGCTATCACAGTAATGTTTGAAGGTGTTCCCAATTATCCTAACGCTTCAAGATTTTGGGAAGTAGTAGACAAACACAAAGTTAATATTTTCTATACTGCACCCACTGCTATTCGTGCATTAATGCGAGAGGGCGAAGACCCAGTTAAAAAAACAAGTCGATCGAGTTTAAAACTTTTGGGAACCGTTGGTGAACCAATTAATCCTGAAGCATGGATGTGGTATTATAATGTTGTCGGTGATGGCAAGTGTCCAATTGTTGATACGTGGTGGCAAACAGAAACAGGTGGAATTTTAATTACTCCTCTGCCAGGTGCAATTGCACAAAAGCCAGGTTCAGCAACTAAGCCTTTCTTTGGAATTCAGCCAGAGATTCTTGATGCTGAAGGAAATGTTTTAGAAGGTGCATGTGAAGGATCTTTATGTCTTGCAGATTCATGGCCTGGACAAATGAGAACTGTATATGGTGACCATCAAAGATTTATTGAAACCTATTTTTCACAATTTGAAGGAAAATATTTTACAGGAGATGGATGTAAACGAGATGAAGATGGCTACTATTGGATTACAGGACGTGTTGATGATGTGATTAATGTTTCAGGTCATCGCATGGGAACAGCTGAAGTAGAATCAGCTTTAGTTGCTCATCCAAAAGTAAGTGAAGCCGCAGTGGTTGGATACCCTCATGATATTAAAGGTCAGGGAATATATGCGTACGTTACTCTTAATGCAGGTGAACAAACGTCTGATGAACTATATAAAGAACTTATTACGTGGGTAAGAAAAGAAATAGGACCTATTGCTTCACCAGATCTAATACAATGGTCACCAGGATTGCCAAAAACTAGATCAGGTAAAATAATGAGAAGAATCTTAAGAAAAATTGCTGAAAATGATTACAGTAATTTAGGTGATACTTCAACACTGGCTGAACCAGCGGTAGTTGACGATTTAGTAGAAAACAGAATGAATAAATAACAATTTTTCCTACTACTCCTCTTCTCATAAATTGTTAGAATATGCATCATGACAAAAAAGATTAGTTTTAAAATTGCCGAGTGTGAGTGCGGAGGTATTAAGATTAAAGTAACGAGCAAACTTCGTCATGTGATGAACTGTCATTGTTCTCAATGTATGAAAACACATGGAAATTATTCTGCCTACACAGCGTGTCCTGAAAGCCAAATTACATTTATTAATAAAAAAACTCTGAAATGGTACAAATCATCTGTTTTTGCAAAAAGAGGCTTCTGTTCTAACTGTGGTGCTAGTATTTTTTACAAGGTAAATAAAAGTAAAAATATATGTATCGCTGCTGGAATGTTTGACAATCCAACTAAATTAAAAACCACTGCAAATATTTTTGTAAAGGGCAAATTAGATTATTATCGATTAGATTCGAAACTGCCTAAATTTAATCAAAACAGTCGTTAATTGTCTTCTTTAACACCAGAGCAGCTTAGTCAGTACCAACGAGATGGCTATATATCGCCGATTGATATTTTTTCTGCTGAAGAAGTTAAAATCGTTAGAGACGAAATTGAGAGTATTGAAAAAAATTGGCCTAGTGAGTTGATTGGGGTTGGAAGAAACAATGTACACATGATCTCTCCAGTTTTTGATGAGGTAGTTCATAATTCGAAAATTTTAGATGCTGTAGAAGATTTAATTGGAAGAGATATTCTTGCTGCTGGTACAACTTTGTTTATTAAAGACCCAGAAAAAAAATCATTTGTAAGTTGGCATCAAGATGCAAAGTACCAAGGATTTAAACCCCATAATTTTGTAACAGCATGGGTTGCTATAACAGATTCTAATAAGGACAATGGATGCATGCTGATGTGGCCAGGATCACATTCTGAAATAAAAGATCATAATGATACGTTTGATGAAAATAATATTTTAACACGAGGACAAACTGTTCCAAATGTTCCAATTCATGAAACTGTTCCAATTGAACTTAAAGCGGGTCAGATGTCTTTGCATCATCCATTAATTGTTCACGGATCAGGAGAGAATAAAACAAATGATCGAAGAATTGGGTTCGTAATCCAAAGTTATATTGGATCTAATGTTGATCAGGTTGCTGGAGAGGTTTATGTTCAACAGGCTAGAGGTGAAGACCCTTTCAAATATCATCCACATGTTCCAAGACCAACTGAAACGATGAATAAAGACGACTTGGAATTGCGTCATAAAGCGAACGAAGACTTACAAGAAATTTTATACAAAGGATCAAAAGAAATCAGAAATTTATAGATTTCTTTCTCGTTTAAAAATCTGACGTAATACCCTTTTTTTCCCAGTCACCAAAGCGGGTTGGTTCAGGGCCATCAGCCCCACCTATTTCCTTTTTCTTTTTGGGCAGTTTTGAGGCAGTTTTCTTGTCTTCTGTCTCTTCAACTAACTCAGTTTTTTTATCGCTCATAATACTTAATTTAATCTTAAATTGAGAGTTATCAATGCATGAAAAATAGTGGGAAACAAATGGGGTTTCTGTTATACAGAGAAATAATGCTTCTTACACATGTCGGTTAAAATATCACCTTCTATACTAGCATCTGATTTTTCATCATTGGGCGAAGAAGTCGTCAACATTACCAAAGCAGGCGCTGACTATATTCATGTTGATGTCATGGATGGACACTTCGTGCCAAACTTAACTATTGGACCTGACATTGTAAAATCGATCAGAGATAAATCTTCACTTCCCTTTGATGTCCATTTAATGATCGATCCCGTTCAACCCTACATTGAAAAATTTGTTGAAGCAGGGGCTGATATTGTATCAGTTCACCCTGAAGCCAATGACGATACGCAAGCATGTATTGATAAAATAAAATCATTAAATGTAAAAGCAGGACTTGCAATTAATCCTGATACAGAATGGGAAGTTGTGAAACCGTTTATGAATCAATTAGATCTTATTTTGGTAATGAGTGTGCATCCAGGTTTTGGAGGACAAAAATTTATTCCAACTGCACTTAATAAACTTGAAAAGCTTCGAAAAGAAATCGATCAATCAGGTAGAGAGATTGATTTAGAAATTGATGGAGGAATCAATTTTGAAAATATTCAATCAGTCATTGATGCTGGGGCAAACATGATTGTTGCTGGCACTACTACATTCAACGGTGGTCCAGATGAATACGCAAATAATATTGAAAAATTAAGAGGCCATTAAATTGGACGTCAAAATAAAAACTGCCCTGATATCTGTTTCAGATAAATCAGGTTTAGAAAAAATTGTTCGCTCACTTAAAAAACATGAGGTGAAAATAGTTTCAACAGGCGGTACTGCAAAAGCTATTGCTGACATGGGCGTTGACGTGATGGATGTATCCTCACTAACTAATTTTCCTGAAATGATGGACGGGCGGGTAAAAACACTTCATCCAAATATTCATGGAGGGTTACTTGCTAAAAGGGATAGTGAAGACCACAAAAATTCTCAAAAAGAACATGGGATTCAAGATATAGATCTTGTGATAGTTAATCTGTATCCCTTTGAAGACACTATTAATAGCAACCCGAATGATGAAATATGCATTGAAAATATAGATATTGGTGGCCCGGCAATGCTTAGATCTGCGGCAAAAAACCACCAATTTGTGACCGTTGTTTCTGATACCGATGACTATGAAGACATCATTTCTGAATTAGATAAAAATGAAGGTTCAACAACTCTCGAGTTTCGAAAAAAATTGGCTGCAAAAACTTATACAACAACTGCTCAATATGACACATTAATTAGTAACTGGTTTTTGAAAGACAGTAATGAACTAAAAATAAATTTTTCATCGCCTGCTAATTTATCTAGTGAACTTCGCTATGGTGAGAATCCTCATCAGTCTGCAGGAATATATAAATCTTCTTTTCAAAAATCGGGCATACCTTATGCAGATCTTATTCAAGGTAAGGAACTTAGTTATAACAACATCAATGATGCTGATGCGGCACTTCAATTGATTAAAGAATTTGACACAAAAGAATCTACTGTTGCAATTATTAAGCACGCTAATCCGTGCGGTGTAGCTTGTGGTAAATCTTTAATTGATGCTTATGAAAAAGCATTTTCATGCGATACGACAAGTGCGTTTGGAGGAATCATTGCTGTCAATCAAACTTTAGATGAAGAAACTGCAAAAAAGATCATTGAAGTATTTACTGAGGTAATAATTGTTCCAGAGATTACAGAAGGTGCAAAAAAAGTATTACAAGAAAAAAATAATATTCGAGTGTTAGTAATAAATGATATGAGAGATAATAAAATAAATCAAAACTTCAAAAGTATTGAGGGAGGAGTCTTAGTTCAGTCAGGAGATGACAAAGAGACAAAAGATTCAGATTTAAAAATTGTCACTAAGATCAAACCTACAAAAGAACAAAGATCAGATATGCTATTTGCTTTCAAAGTATGTAAACATGTTAAGTCAAATGCAATCATATATGTCAAAAATAAAAAAACGATTGGTATAGGAGCTGGCCAAATGAGCCGTGTGGATAGTGCAAGGATCGCTTCACAAAAAAATAGCGAAATGGAACAAAGTGATGAAAATTCACTTCAAGATTCAATTGTTGCTTCAGATGCGTTTTTCCCATTTGCAGATGGTCTGCTTGTTACAATTTCTTCAGGTGCTAAAGCAGTAATTCAGCCTGGAGGGTCTATTAAGGATGATGAAGTCATTAAAGCGGCTGATGAGGCAGGAATTTCAATGGTTTTTACTGGTACTCGCCACTTCAAGCATTAATCTTTCTCAGCGAATTAGAAAAAATTGGGAAAAACAAAAAAATACCAAAAGCAAAATTCCACTCGATGATGTTTTCATAGTTATTATTATCCATGGGCAAAATATAAAAATAAACAAAACAAAAACTGATAAACAATAAAATCAATAAATATAGAAAGAATTTAGTTTTCATCGATTCGCTTGGTGATGATATTGATAACCATATTTGACAGATGGGCATAAAAATAAAAAAAGCAAAAATACCAACCTCTCTCATAAATCTATAAATTGGTCCATCAAACCCCAAAGCAATTAAGTAAATAATTAAAAATATGCAGGCTATGAAACTTAGGAATAGCAAAAATATATTTTTATAAACATCCAAATAAACTTTTAACCAA
>CACPJE010000032.1 GCA_902634045.1 uncultured Pelagibacteraceae bacterium | reverse complement strand
CAATCGACAGCATGCTGCCACCAACTCCAGCAGTCAGAGTTACTAGTAACCACTGTGAGTCAGGCATAGCAGGTTCCATTGTTAATACTGCAAACATTACAGGTATGTTATCTACAATTGCTGATAATATGCCAACAAGTATATTAGCATTAGTAGCACCTAAATCTGTATACATAAATGCTGAAACATATTCCAAGTAGCCAATGAAGCCTAAACCTCCAACAGCTAAAATTACACCAAAGAAGAATAAAAGTGTATCCCACTCAACCTTAGCAACATTTTCAAAGAAGTCATAAGCAGGTTCATTAAGAGCTAATGATTTTCTTTTAATGTAATATCCATATAACTGTAGGTATGCTAAACCAGTCATCATTCCGAATACTGGAGGAAGATGCAAGAAATTATGGAAACTCACTGCAGTTAGTATAGTTAAAAGACCTAAGACAATTATTGTTCGCCCTCCAAATTTTATTGAAATATCTTGTTCAGCAACTTCAGGTTTATGATTGGATACGAAGAAATGCATTATTCCAGCTGGGATAATATAGTTTACCACTGAAGGTATAACTAATGCAAAGAATTGTGTGAATTCTAATTGACCTGCTTGCCAGACCATCAGAGTTGTAATATCTCCAAATGGACTAAATGCCCCTCCAGCATTAGCCGCTACAACAATATTGATACACGCAATACCAACAAATTTTGGACTTGAGGAACCAACAGCCAATACAACCGCACATAAAACTAAGGCAGTAGTTAGGTTGTCAGCTAGAGGCGATAAAAAGAATGCAAGTATTCCAGTTATCCAAAAAAGCTGTCTATAGCTAAATTGTTTTTTTATTAACCAAGATTTAAGTGAATTAAATACATTTCTTTCTTCAAGTGCATTGATGTATGTCATTGCAACTAATAAGAAGAAAGCAAGCTCAGCGTATTCTAAGAAGCTGTGTCTAATCTCATGTTCAACAATTTCATATTGAGGAGTGCTTGAATAAACAAATGCAACTATTCCCCATATTAGACCAGCAGCTAAGACCACAGGTTTGGATTTTCTGAGATGAGTGAATTCTTCAGCCATCACAAATCCATAAGCTACAACAAAAATCAAAAGAGCACTAAATCCTGCCCAGTGAGTTGTTAGGTCAATTATGTATTCCATTTTCTAAATACCAAATTATATGAAAGCATAAAATACATGAAGCAATATATTAAGAACAAAAACGATACTGCATATGCCTCATCCATTCTATAACTTCCCATTAGTCTATATATTGTTTGGGTAACAGTTGACAAGTCATTGGTTCCAAAAAAAGAGATTATAATTAAATCACTTGCTGATAATATAGAAGATACACAAAATGCTGTAATTATAGGCTCTTTAAGTCTAGGCCAATCAATAAAAAATAATCTTTTCAAGCCATAAATATTAATACTTTCAGATATATCATGATGTTCTCTAGATATTCTAAAGAAAGACGGAGATAAATAGCTATAGCTGAAAGGCAGCGTGATAATTGAATTAATAATAATAATTATGAATATATTTGAGATAGCAGAATTAATAATTTGATTAAAAAAAATATAGTATCCCACTGCCAAGATTCCTGGTGAAAAGATTATTAGAGAGTAAAACCAAAACTCAGTTGAATTTTTATTTTTATTTAAAAATACTAAATTTCCATAAGTTAAAACTATCGACAGAGCACCAGATAATATACCTATCACAAAAGTTGTACCCAAAGATGACCAGAAGTAAAGAGAATTTAAAACCTCTGGAAGTTTTATATTTATTCCCTTGATCAATATGAATGCAATAGGAGAAAAAATAAAAACAGATATTATGATTAGCAACAAGTAGTCGATAATATATTTATAAGAAATAGCATTGATAGATCGATAATATCTTTGGTCATCTATGATAAAATTTTTACTTTTAAAATTTTTGAAAAATATAAAATATATTGAACCACATATTAAAATTTGAATAATTAAAAGATTAAAAGCAATGTTAAAATTATCTGCAAACATTACAGCATGATAAATGGCTACTTCTAGAGTAGAATATTTTGGACTACCTCCCAAAATTAAAACAGGTGTAAAGCTAACAAAGCAGATAAATGAGATTAAGACAAAAAGACTTGGGATATTTTTTTTTATTACTGGCCATTCGATAGCTAAAAATGACCCCCAAGAGTTTAAACTCATCTGATCAGCAAGCATTCTTTCATTTAGGCTTATATCGTTAAGTGTTTGAAAAATTACTCTAGCAACCAAAGGTATATTCAATATTACATGGCCAATTAAGACTCCAAATAAACCATAGATTTGAACAAAATTTCCATAAAAGGTTAAAATACCAAAAATTGTTATTATTGATGGTAGTACAAATAAAACTGATAAAGAATTTATCAAAGTCTTCAATCCATAAATATAATTATGTTTAAATAGTAAATAGGCGAATACAGTTCCAATGATTATAGATAATAATGCGGATAGTATTGATTGATAAAAACTAAAGAAAGTTATTGAAGTAAGGTAGTTTGAAAATTCAAAACCTCTTTCTAAATCATAAAGATAAAAAAAACTGATTAGCGGAATACTGAGAACAATAAAAACAATGAGTGGACTTATCCAGTAGTAGCAATATCTTAAGTTATTGAGTAGTAGCATTTAACCACAAAGAAATTAAGTCTTCACCAGTTGAAATATCTACTGCTTCAGAAGGTATAGGAAGATTTTTCATTTTAGGTGGAATTGCAGATTCTAGAATAGGATACATAATATTGTTTCGAGAGATAATTTCTTGTATTTCTTTAGTTTTAAGAAAATATAAAAAGTCTTCTGCAATTATTTTTTTATTCGTATCTTCCAAAATAATTACATATTCATTTTCTTTTACGTGACCTTCAGGGAAGATTAAAGCTTTATAATTGTATTTATCTTCATATTCCTGATGATAATAAGGTGAAGTACTATAACTCAGAACCAAATCAGCCTTGTTTTCTAGAAACAATCCATAAGCCTCACTCCATCCAGGAGTATATGTAATTATTTGCTCATTTAATTTATAAATGGCTTCATTTAAATTTTGGGTGAATACTCTACTGACCCATGTTAAAAGTCCCATTCCTACAGGACTTGTTCTTGGATCTTGAACAACAATTTTTAAATCTTTTCGATTAATTAGTTCTTCAAACGTCTTAGGTGGATTTTGTAGCGAATTCTCGTCGTATATAAAAGCATAGTAGCCATAATCATAAGCTTGGAATTTATAAAAATCATTAAATTTGCTGTCATTATAAGTTGCTCCTAAAATAATATCTTTGTCTTTTAGAAATATACTGCCAAGCAAAGTTCCTGCCTGCGATGTTGTTACATATTGAAGATCACATTCGCAGATTTCTTCAAATAATTTTTCTATTTGTGGTCCTGGTCCCCACTCTGCAGCAAAAGAGTCATAGGTACCGACAATAATTGTTTCTTTAGCAAATAAATTTGTTGTGATTAGTAGAAAAAAAACAGTTAAGAATTTTTTGATCATAAATTTCCTCCGCTAGCATTATCTAGATCAGGTTAAGGGTCGTTTCATTAGAAACCTCTCAGCTCAAGCTCCCCTGTAGAAAACATATTATATATGTGATAATACCTTATTATCAAATACAATTTAATTTATGGATTATGATATTTTAACAAAAAAGGCGAATTATATATTAGACACTGATCCTGGACCTTTTTCTAAAAACAATGGTTTTATCTATAATTTAGAATTAGATGGGACTTACTATAAGGGCTTTGAAGTAAACGAAATAAATTGCAATAAAGCTGGCATTGCTCATGGAGGCACATTGGTTTCTTTCGCAGATGGCATCATGGGCTATACTGCTTGGAAGAAAAATAAATTTCCATGCTTAACTGCAAAACTTAATGCAAATTATGTTGGCCCAGCAGCTAAAGGATCTTGGGTTTACGGGTATGCTGAGTTAACAAGAGCTACAAAATCTATTATATTTATGAAGTGTAAGTTATTTATTGATCAAAACATTATTTTTAACTCAGATGGTATTTTTAAAATTTTAACTAATAGAGGAAAAAAGGATCCTTCGTAAATTATGATAGATGACTCAAAGTTTATTCAAGTTCAAAATAAAAATATTAAATTGAATACTTACTGTGATGGAGTTGGACCCTTAATTATTATGGTCCATGGCTGGCCTGAATCTTGGTACTCGTGGAGGCATCAAATTAATTTCTTTGTTAAAAATGGATTTAGAGTTGCTGTTCCAGATATGCGAGGTTATGGCAATTCTTCAAAACCACATGAAATCGAAGAATATGATATAATGAAACTTACATCAGATGTAGTCGCTATTGCAGATCATTTAGAATGTGAATCATTCCACTTAATTGGACACGACTGGGGAGGGCCAGTCGTATGGAATACAAGTCTTTATCATCACAATAGAGTTGATAAAGTTTGTGGAATGAGTGTTCCTCACACTGTTTCACAAAGTGCACCTATAGAAACAATGAAATTTTTGTTTAAAGATATATTTTTTTATATGATTTATTTTCAAAAAGAAGGAGTTGTAGAAAAAGAATTAGAGGCTGATATGAAAAAGTCACTATTATCAGTTTATGGTTCTCTTACTTCTGATGACAAACCCGCGCAAACTTTTGAACCAAAACCATTTAAAAAAGATATGACATTTTTAGATTCTCTAGGATCTATCGATTCCATCCCAGAATTTATGACGGAAGAAGATTTTAATTTTTATCTTAATGAATTCAATAAAAATGGAATGCGAGGCCCAATCAATTGGTATAGAAATATTGACCGAAATTGGGAAATCACAAAAGATACGCATCCAAATAAAATACCTTCTAAGACGTGCTTTATAACTGGAGAAGACGACCCGGTAGGAAAATGGGCTCCAATCAATCCCGATTATTATGAGAATCTTGTTTCAAGTCACATAATCAAAAATGCTGGCCATTGGATACAGCAAGAAAAGCCAGATGAAGTAAATAAATTACTACTGGATTTTTTTAAATAGATTGAAGTATTTATTGATTTTATATACATTCACCAACGTTTCGGGGCGTAGCGCAGTCTGGTAGCGCATCTGGTTTGGGACCAGAGGGTCGCAAGTTCAAATCTTGCCGCCCCGACCATCTTTTATTAAAATTATATAATGCAAACTCCAAACGATTTTTCTTATTACATGCCTGCTGAATGGTCAGAGCATGAATGTTGTTGGATGCAATGGCCAACAACAATGACACCGTCAGAAGATGCGGTGACATGGTCTCATTTTGATTTAAAAAAAGGACGTATAAACTGGGCTAGCGTTGCAAACACTATTTCCAAGTTTGAACCCGTTAAGATGATTGTGCACCCTAATGATATTAATTCTACTAGCAATCTTTTAAATTCTGACGTTAAAATCATTCCTTTAGAAATTAATGATGCATGGTGTAGGGATTCTGGTGCAATTTTTCTTTTAGATGAAAATAATCAATTAGGAGGAGTCGATTCCAATTTTAATTGTTGGGGTTATAAAATCAATTATCAACTTGATGATCAAGTTGCTAAATTTATGATTGAAAATTCTAAAGCTAAATATTTCAAAAATAATATGGTTTTAGAAGGGGGTTCAATTCACGTTGATGGTGAAGGAACTTTAATAACTACTGAGCAATGCTTATTACATGAAAATCGTAATCCACATTTATCTAAAGAAGAAATAGAGAATAATTTGAAAGATAACTTTGGTGTAAAAAAAATTATTTGGTTGAAGCATGGTACAGATGAAGGGACAAATGGCCATATAGATAATGTTGCATGTTTTGTTAAGCCAGGAACAGTTATGGTTATGACTTGTAATGATAAGAGCGACACTTATTATGATAGGCTTAATGAAAATCTAGAAATATTAAAGACAGCAACTGATAGTTCGGATAGACGTTTAGAAGTAATTGAGGTGGAGATGTCATATAAAAGATTAATCCCTGATGATGATGAACCTTGTTCTTATATAAATTACTATATAGCTAATGGAGGAATTATATTGCCAATATTCCATGATGAAAAAGCTGATCAGAACGCCATAAATATAATCCAAAATGCCTTCCCAGATAGAAAAGTTGAATGTGTTGATGGTCTAGATATACTTTTGGGTGGAGGTGGAGTACACTGTATAACCCAACAACAACCGAAGGCAAAAGTATGAGTGAGATAACTGTAGCAGCAACTCAAATGACATGTTCAAATAATGTGTCGGAGAATATTGATAAGGCTGAATCATTAATTAGAGAGGCTGCAAGTAATCAAGCTCAAATTATTCTGATCCAGGAACTATTTGAAACACAATATTTTTGCATGGATCAAAAAGAAGAACTTTTTGATCTATCTAAACCATTTGAAAATCATCCTACGATACAGAAAATGTCACAACTGGCAAAAGAATTAAAAGTTGTTCTTCCAATAAGTTTTTTTGAAAAAGCAAACCGTGCATATTATAACTCTGTAGCTGTCATTGACGCCGATGGAACAGTATTAGGTAAATATAGAAAATCACACATTCCTGACGGCCCTGGTTATCAAGAGAAATTTTATTTTAACCCTGGAGATACAGGTTTTAAAGTTTGGAATACAAATTACGCAAAAATTGGAATTGGTATTTGTT
>CACPJE010000031.1 GCA_902634045.1 uncultured Pelagibacteraceae bacterium | reverse complement strand
GAATATCTGGATTTGATTTTAATAACTCTTTTAATTCAATAACAAGTTTATCATAATCTGAATCTGAAATCTTAGGGTCATCTTTATTGTAATAAAGATTATTATGAAAATTTATTTCAGTAGAGAGTTTTTCTAATTTTTTTTTTATATTTTTATCAACCACAAAATTGAAATTAAATTATATCCTCAATTATTTTATAGCTCATTACATACCACTTACTATCAGGAAAATTATGTCCTAAAGTAGCAGCATATCTCTTTGCCTCTTCATATAAACCAAGAGAATAATATATTTCCACTAATCGATGCAATGATTCAGCAGTATAAACTGAGGTTTTATAGTTTTCTAATATATCGTTATATCTATTTATTGCTGAAATCCACTGATGATCAAATTGATAATATCTTGCAATTTCCATTTCCTTTGCAGCAAGACGATCATTAATAATATCTATTTTGTCCAACGCATCTTGAGCAAACTGTGAATCTGGATATTTTGTTGTGACTTCGTAAAATGCTTGTTTTGCTTTCTCAGTCATACTTTGATCTCTCTCAACATCTTTTATTTGCTCAAAATAATTTAGCGCTCTAAGATAATAAGCATAAGATATTTTTTTGCTTCCTGGATATAAAGCAATAAATCTCTCAAGACTATCCAAGCTTTCATTGTACATTGAAGACTTATAATAACAAAAAGATGTCATTAGCTGAGCTTGGTTGGACCACTTAGAATATGGATACTGTCTTTCAATATCTTCAAATAAAATAGCTGCATCAACAAAATCTTTTTTGTTAACTAACTTCATTGCATTTGAATATAAAATTTGAAGTCTCTCTCCCTCAGTTTCAGGAGTTTGTAGTTTAGTGTCGGCACAGCTCACTAATACTGTAAGTAATAAAATAATACACGAAATCTGCTTAATTTTTTTCATAAAAATACAATCTATAACCTATCTTAAAGATTATTTTGCAAGATGAAAGTTTATTTCTAGCTAGAACTAAATTGCAGCTGAAATTTCTGTATGGGGTTTAATTAGTCTTTGATCAATGTCAGAAGGGCCTTCATTTATCAATTTCCAGTTAGAATGGTCTGACAGTAAAGTTTTTAAGAATTCTTGAGTTAAGTTATGGCCTCCGCAATAAATTTCAAAATGTCCCTCAACTTTCTTTCCTAGTAGAAAAATATCACCAATAAAATCTAAAATTTTATGCCTTACAAATTCATCTGGATATCTTAGCTCTTCATCATTCATTACACCCGCCTCATCAATAAGAATGGCATTCTCAAGTGAACCTCCTTTTATGAGACCTTTTTCAAGAAGCATATCAACATCTTCCTTAAATCCAAAAGTTCTAGAATTTGATATTAAGTCTCTATAAATACTTTCTTCAAATGAATCTAAAGTCAGTTTTTGATGATTTAAAAGACTATGATCATAGGAAATAGTATAATCAATACTAAATGATTGAGCAGGCAATGCTTTAATAAAAGCGTTTTTATCTCCAAGTATGATAGGCCTAATTATTTTTAAAATTTTTCGGGAACTTTTTAAATGTTTAATACCAGCTTCATCAATTAAATTCACAAATATTTTAGAGCTTCCATCAAGTATAGGAACTTCATCAGAATCAATATCTATAAGTGCGTTATCAATTCCTAGTCCATGAAGTGCTGACATTAAATGTTCTATAGTACTTACTTTATTACCAAATTTATTTTGTACAGTTGTACAAAGCTGAGACTTAACTATATTATTTACAGTTGCATCGATTATATTTTCTTTAGATGAAGTCTTTAAATCAATTCTTTTGAACTTAATTCCAGTATCAGCTGGAGCAGGATGAACTTTTACATTTGTATTGATTCCCGAATGAAGGCAAACGCCAGTAAATGAAATTGATTTTTTTAAAGTTTGTTGCATAAAATTTATAATAGAAATTGATGTATAATCGCTTTAATGGATCTACTACAGACAAAGATTATTACTTCATATTACTACTAAATAGCTTTAAAAAATTCATAAACTTTTGAAATAATTGATTTTTTTTCAACATCAAAAGTATCTCCATCTGATTCAATTTCATGGTTAATTGCATACGATAGAAGTCCAAACGCCGAACTCATGGAAGGATTATCAATCATTAATTTAGACCCATTAATTTTTAAAGAAGAACCTAATCTGCAATTAGATAAACTAAATTTTTTCTTAAATATTTTTTTTATTAGCGAAGATTTAGAACCATATCCAGTATATACAATGTTGTTATCAACTAATGCATGATATTTAGTACTTTGAATTTTATAATAAATAAAATCTATAAGCTCTTCTGCTCTGGACTCATAAATTTTAAAAGAATTTATATCTTCTTTATCAATTTCTTTTGAAATATCAATTTTATCCATTTTCTTTCTAATTTCTTCTGCTTCATTTATGTCTATTGAAAGAACATTACATAAGTCTTTTGTAAAATTATACGAGCCTAACGGAATTGTTTCAAAATAGATCAATTGATTATCTAAAGTAAAGGATATAAAAGTTTTAGTTTTTCCAATATCAATGCATATTCCTCCAAGACTAGATTCTTTTTCATTTAAAACAGCAAGACTACTCGCATAATTACTTAAAACTATTTGTTTCACATAGATATCTATTTCATTAAAAAAATCATGGATCTTTTTAATTTCTTCATTTGTGGAAATAATATTGTGCCATCTAGTTGTTAGATTTTCCACTTGCAAACCTATTGGATCAGAAACACTTTTTGAATTATTAATTCTATAACTTATAGGAAAAGAGTGTAAGGGTATATTTTCATTAGAATAAAGCTCTTTGAAGTCATCACATTTAAAATATGATTTTATATGCTCATCTTCTATTGATTCATTTTTAGTTTCAATAAAATGATCTATATATGTTGAGCTTACAGATTCAGAAATATTTATATAAACATCTTTTATTTTTATAGAAGCTTCATCCTCAGATTTTTTAATGACTTCTTTTAAATGCGCAATTAAAGTACTTTTATCAAGACTAAAAGGATCAACACAATTGATCGAAAACTTACTTATTCCAGAACCGATTAATTGTAGAATTTTTCCTTGATTTACTATTTCAAGTTCTTGAGCGACTAAACAAATAATCTTATCAGGGCGAATATCAATTGCACTTACAAGTTTTTTTGACATTAAACTTCTTCTAAACCAAATCTAACCTGTTCACCGTCAACTTTAAAAATTGCTCTACCCTTTATTCTTAAATCAACCTCAATAATATTACTGTCTAAGATTTGCTTGTCTTCAAATAATGTTTTTAAATTTTTCAAAGATTCATCTATATTCATGTCGGGAAGTTTGACTAATAGATCATTTGATAAAATTATATTCCATCTCCTTTTATCAACTAATTCTAACCCTTTTACTTTATTTATCACTTCAGGAAAATTAATATTAATTTCTTTAATAATTTCATTCAACTTTATTTCAGCTTTTTCTCCTCTAATATTAAGAAGGTTTTGATATGTATTCATATCGGGATTATTTGAAATGATTTGACCATCAATATCTATCAGAAAAATATTTTGATTATTATAAAAAATAGCAAATGGATCACTTTCGATAATATTAACTCTCAATGTACTTGGATAAACTTTCTTTATATTTACTCTCTTCACCCAGCCTACCTCTTCAAGTAAAATTTTTGCTTGATCTTTATCAAACGTAATTAAACTATAAAAATTTGAAGAAAGAATTTGCTTTAATTCGTAAGGATCAGATTTTTCAGTTCCAATAACTTTAATATCCTTAATTGTAAAAAAATTATTTAATAAATAAGGGTTAAATTTAAATACTAAAAAAAGAACTGAACATGAAACCAATAATAATAAAAATAATAAATTTACATATTTAACGATTTGTTGACGCATCATTTAAGATCCAATTAATTAATTCATCAAAATCAGTTCCTTTACTCTTAGCAATTTCTGGAACAAGAGAAGTTGGAGTCATTCCTGGCTGAGTATTAATTTCAAGTATATAGAAAATTTCACTTTCTTTTTCTAATATAAAATCAGTTCTGGAGATTCCTTTGCAACCTAATGCATTATGGGCTTTTAAAGCAAGTTTCTCCACAAAAATTATCTGCTGATCAGTTATTCTAGGAGGAATAATATGTTTAGTTTGCCCATTGTCAAAGTACTTGGATTCATAATCATAGAATTCATTTTTTGGATCAATCTCAATTGATCCAGTCTTATTATCACCATATATTGCTACTTGAATTTCTTTGCCTTCAATAAATTTTTGAATAAGTATTTCATCCCTTTCTTTATTCTGATCTAAATATTTTTTTTTATCATCATCATTCTTTACTATACCTACTCCAACACTTGAACCTTCATTTCGTGGCTTTAAAACATAAGGATAATTCATAGGGTTTTTTTCCTTAATATGTTTCAAGCTTGACAAAATAGTTTTTGGATAGCTCATATTAATATCAATAAACTTTTCTGAGGACTTATGCTTATCCATTGCTAACTCTGAAGCTTTTATTCCAGAATTTGTGTAAGGTACATTTGTTAATTCAATTATTCTTTGAACCTCACCATCTTCTCCCCAGGTTCCATGTAATGCATTAAAAATCACGTCAGGCTTATGTTTCTTTATTTCTGACTCAAGATTTTCATTAGCATCAATTTTAATAACCTCATAATTATTTCGTATCAATGCATCATTAATTCCTTCAGATGAAATGATACTAATTTCTCTTTCTGAGGAAATTCCTCCATAAATTAACATCACTTTTTTATATTTATTCATATGCACCTAAAATTTTTATTTCCCATTCTAATAAAACACCTGTTTTATCAAAAACTTTTTTTCTTATCAGCTCACCAAAAGTCTCAATATCATTAGCGGATTCAAATTGTTTGTTTACAATAAAGTTCGCGTGTTTATCAGATAAAGTAACATTATTCCTTTCAATAGTTTTTGACCCTGATATCTCAATTAACTCCCAAGCTTTTTTACTTGATTGTGAAGTAGGATTTTTAAATGTGCTACCAGCTGTTCTTACTTTCTGCGGCTGAGAAAGAATTCTATTTTTATTAATTTCTTCCATCTTATTGAAAATTTTATTCTTATCACCGCTGAGTTTATTAAATTTTATTTCTAAAATTATTAAATCTTTAGTTTTAGTATTATTTCTGTATGAGAAAAGATCTTCAGAATGATCGATAACTATTTCATTTCCTTGATAATCGAGGCATTTTGCTGAAAGAAAGATATCTTTAATTTCTGATCCATAACACCCTGCATTCATAGCGACCGCACCACCTATACAACCAGGTATTCCAGTTAAAAATTCGAAACCTTGAATTGATTGCTCTAAACAAAATTTAGATAATACTTTATCAAGAACACTTGCTCCAACATGCACATAGTTACTTTCAACATTTATATTATTGAAATTTTTTCCCAATTTAATTGTAACTCCTTCAATGCCACCGTCTCTTACAAGTAAATTAGAGCCCAATCCAATTATTGTTCGATTTATATCTGTCGGCAATAGCTTTAGAAATAAAGCTAGCTCACTTAAAGATTCTGGTGAATAAAAAATTTCTGCATTACCAGCAACACCAAACCAAGACATTTTAGAGAGATTAAAATTAAACTCTATTTTTCCTTTAATATCATTATCGGAAACAATCTTCTTGACTAGATCACGAGTCTTACTCATATGCTCTCTTTAGCATGGAATAAAAATCATATGCCCATCTTGTAACACTTCCTGCTCCAAGAAATATAACTGATGTTTTTCCATTTAGTTGCTCTATCAAATTTAATATAGAATTATTATCAACATATATTGATGAGTTAGTCTTCGATTTACTGGCTATATCTTTTATTAGTTCATCCAATTTAAAATTGCTTGGTTTTTTTTCACCAGCTGAATAAACCTCAGAAACTATAACATGATCAGTAGAAGAAAAAGAAGCCGAAAACTGTTTTTTTAATGAAACTATCCTAGAAAATCTGTGTGGCTGAAAAACTGCAATTAAGTTATGAGATGGTCTTGATTCTTTCATTCCTAATAAAACATTTTTGATTTCAGTCGGATGGTGAGCATAATCGTCAATTATTTCAATGTTTTTAACTGTGCCGACATGGGTCAAGCGTCTGTCTACACCCTTAAATAGAGTAATTGCTTTTTGTATTTTTGAAATTTTTAATCCTATATGTGATGTAACTGCAATCGTAGCTAATGAGTTTAGAACATTATATTTTCCAACTAAAGGTATGGAGAAATTCTTATACTTTTTGATTTTCTTATTATCGTCTTTGATAAAAATATCAAAAATTGTTTTATTATCCTTGGTTCTGATATTTGTTGCTCTAACATCATTTTTACTACTAAATCCATATTTAATAATCTTTGTTGTTGAAATATTGCTTATAATCATTCTAATGTGCTCATTATCACCGCAAACAATTGCACATCCATAAAATGGAACTTGTGTAATAAATTTACTGAATGATTTTTTCAAATTTGAAAAGCTTTTATAATAATCTAAATGTTCTTCATCTATATTCGTTATAATAGAGATAGTTGAAGATAATTTTAAGAAAGTCGAATCAGATTCATCTGCTTCAACAACCATCCATTTTCCCGACCCTAACCTAGTATTTGTTCCATATTCATTAATTATACCTCCATTGATAATAGTAGGCCTATAA
>CACPJE010000030.1 GCA_902634045.1 uncultured Pelagibacteraceae bacterium | reverse complement strand
AGCAGTTGATGATTGCAAGTTTCCAGCACTATCAGCGTCTGTACCACCTAAAGCATCTTGACCAGTTGTAAATTCATGAGCAGTAGCTGATAACTGAGCCCACGCAAGATCTTGAGCCGTCATTTTTTGGAGACCATCAATAACAAGTTGCACTGTACTGTGATTTACCCAGTTAGTTGCATGACGAGACTGTGCCGCAATATTTGTTGAATTACATGTCAAACCAGCACCAGCAGCAAAACCAGAAGCTGTGTGAGCAGTTCCTCCAGTCATTGAAAACGGACAAGCAGTAGGAGATTGTCTCTCCATGCCATAGGTTCCAGAAGCATCAAGTGATTTTGCTCCTTCTCCGAATAGTTCACTTCCAAAGTATGATCCAGAAACACCTAGTCCAACGCGATCGTGACTGAATTGATAATACGCTTCAAGAGAAGATCCATCAGCTAGACCAGTTGAAAGGGTAATTTGTTCTGTTGGCAATAGAGCTTCTTTGATTGAGGCACCAGGGGATCTTAGTGTGTCTAAATCAAGAGCATTTGTTACAAGGCCATTCATTCCAACAGGGATAAATGTAGACTCACCCCAACTTGTTACAAAACGACCAGCAGTAAGATCTACATATGTATCGCCAGCATCCATTGAAGTTGTTATGTACGCATTTAGTAACTGAAAATCTGATTCGAACTCATCTTCAGCGCCAGAGGTAAATTGTTTAAACTCAGGAGAGTTCAAATCAAGCGCCGGGTTAACTGTTCCCATGAAAGAAATATTCACACCCATACCAGTGTCAGTGCTTCCAGTTATTTCCGAATAAAGTTTTTGTGTTGCACTAAAAATATCACCTGGACCAAAGTTCTCATTTCCATCATTCGCATTATCGCCACCAATATCAAAAAGTGTACTAGTAGTATTTCCATATGCGTCAGAAGTTGCAATTCCACAACCACGTCCAGTACTATCAGAATTAGTTAAAAGAAGAGATGTATCTCCTGCACCCGCAGAAGCACCTCGTCCAGAAATCACACCAGCTAAAGTTGCTGCAGTACCTGCAGCTTCACCAGCTTGCGTTGCTTCAACGCCTGAACCAGCTGTGTAACTCCATCCTGGTAATAATCTACAATCTCTGTCAGCAACACGCATCGAAATACCCGAAGAAACTGTTGTATTAATCGTTCCAGAAAATCCTGGAAGATTTAATTCTTCTGCTTGCACCAATTGTACTGAGCTCAAAGAGATCAAAATTGAAGCAACAAAAGTTAAAGTTGACTTAAAATAAATATTCATGAATTTCTCCCCTGTTCAATTCATTAAACGTTACATACAAAAGCTATTTCTTATAGCTCATGTATAAAATTCTTTTAAATTATAGGGCATTTGAACTAAAATCTGGAAATTAGTCAAGAACTTAAAAGCCTCAAATTGATTATTTTTGCATAAATGTCACACTTAATTTTTGACTCTATTTAAGCCCTTATTGCCCTAATTTTTAACTATTTTGATGATTCTTGATCAATTGGATCATTTCTAACTGGTTAGGCCGCTCACAATGGGTAACATTTGTAAAACCACTTTTAGCTAAAATATTGGCAATTCCAGGACTTAAACAAAAGTATCTTAGATTTCTGACTTTCGACATTAATAATGTATTAGATACTAATTGAATAAATGTTTCAGCAGTATAGGTGGAATAAAAAACAACTGAGTCAATTTTTTCATCCTGTATAAGTAAGGTCGTTTCATCTGAGAGTTTTTTTTTCTGAACAGTCTTATATATAATTTTTTGCTCTACGATTATTCCAAGGTTTTTCAATTCTTCAATTAATTTAATATTAAATACGCTCCCACATAAATAGATAAAAGGGTTTTTGTTAAAATGCTTTTGACCTAAAAACTTTATAAGTTGAGAACTATCTTCAAATGTATTTATTACATTTTGCAATCCAATACTCAGTAATTTTTTTTTAACTTTTTCACCAATGACATAAAAGTCACCAAGATCTAAAATATGTTTAAAGTTTGAAAAATTTTTTTCTAAAACATCCACTGATCGAATGCTACCTATAACATAATTTGCAGATATATTTTCAAAAGATAAATTACTACAAGGTAAAAAAGAAATAAGAGGTTCAATACAAGTTTTCAATTTGTACTTTGATAGCTCTTTAGCAAGCTGATCGGATTCATCTCTTGGGCGTGTAATCAAAATCATCTTTTAATTTATCTAATTCATTAATTTTTTCTTGACCAACTTGATCTATAATTTGTTTTCCTAATTTCCGAGCAAGTTGTAAATTATTTTCAATTGAACCTTGAATGGATTCATTAAATAAGATTAAACCCTTATGATCAAATAATTGGCATTGAATAGAAATTGAGTTTTTATCAATTGTTGAATAAACACTTACAGGACTATTACAATTGGCATTAATTGATTTTAAAACCTCTCGTTCGGCAGAACAAGTAAGTTCAGTATTTAGGTGATTAATATTATTTAAAGAGCTAGTTAACTCAGAATCATGGTTCAGATTTTGTATTTGAATTCCAACAGCCCCTTGACAACTTGCAGGTAAAAATTCATCAACTGAGAAGAGATCAGAAATCAAATTATCTTTATTTAATCTAATTAAACCAGCATAACTTAAAACGATTGCATCATACTCTCCATCATTTAACTTTTGGATTCTTGTATCTACATTACCTCTTAGAAGTTTAATTTTAAGGTCTTTTCGAAGACTTAAAATCTGCGATCGGCGTCGAATTGAACTTGTTCCTATGACTGAACCTGCAGGCAAGTCTTTTAGGCCTAGTTTTGAATTTGAAATCAAAGCATCACATGGATTGAGTCTTTCTAGCCAACAAACAATCTTTAATCCTTGTGTTTCTTTTGCAGGTAAATCTTTTACTGAATGTATACCAATATCAACGTCTCCAGATAATATTTGATCTTCAATCTCCTTCACGAATAAGCCCTTGCCTCCCAATTGATCTAGGCGATGAGTGTTATGAATGTCTCCACTCGTTTTAATGTATTTAATAAGTATGGAGTTTTTGTTATATACTGGACTAGTCAGTAGTAGTTTATTTTGGAAATCGAGGGCCTGAGCAGTCGATAAGGCACTATTTCGTATTCCTAAAACAATTTTACCATGCTCTTTCATATCTTTATAAACTCTATCTGATAAATAACGATTTTGATGTTATAAAAGCAGATTAATGAATGATTATTACATATTTTAAATTATGGATATGTACAGTGTACTATGAAAAAAGTTCGTATTCTAGGAATTGAGTCAAGCTGCGACGAAACATCTGTTGCTGTCATTGAGAGATCAGCTTCAGGAAAAATTAAAATCCTCTCAAATATTGTAAAAAGCCAGCTAAGTATCCATAAAAATTTTGGCGGAGTAGTTCCAGAATTAGCTGCACGGGCTCACTCTGATATTATTGATGAATTAATTTTAATTGCCCTTAAAGAAGCAAAGATTAAATTAAAAGACCTAAGCGCTATAGCTGCAACCTCAGGACCTGGGCTTCTTGGTGGGCTTTTAGTGGGAGTCGTAGCTGCTAAAACATTAGCATCAGTTTTAAAGATACCGTTTATTGCAATTAACCATCTTGAAGGACACGCACTATCTGTTCAACTTGAAAAAGAAATATCTTATCCATATTTATTACTTCTAGTTTCAGGAGGTCATACTGAGTTTACTATCATAAACAAATTTAATTCTTACAAGCGAATTGGTACTACGATTGATGATGCTCTAGGTGAAGCTTTTGATAAAACTGCGCGATTATTAAATCTTGGATATCCTGGAGGGCCAGAAATAGAGAAAATCGCAAATAGTGGGAATGAAAATAAATTTAATTTACCTAAGCCACTAATCCATGAAAATAATTGTCATTTTTCTTTTTCAGGACTCAAATCTGCAATTGCTCAAATTGTTGCTAAACATAAAATTAATCTCCAATTTAAAAAAGATATGGCAGCATCTTTTCAAAAAACAATTGTTGATATCATAAGTGTTAAAACTGAACGGGCGATTACGATATTTGAAAAAATTAAAAGAAAAAAAGGTAAAGTAACAATTGTTGTTGCTGGAGGAGTTGCGGCTAATCAATATTTACGTGCCTCGTTAAAACAATTGGAACAAAATAATAATTGTGAATTTTTCTTCCCTTCAATGAAACTCTGCACTGATAATGGTGCTATGATTGCACTTGCAGGGCTTGAGCGCTATGAAAGAAAACTATTTAGCAAGCTATCATTTAAACCCCGACCACGCTGGCCTTTAGATAAAAAGGCTGAATTCATGAAGGGAAAAAGACGCATTGGTATCTAATCAAAACCAAAAGATAGGTGTTATTGGGGCTGGAGCGTGGGGCACAGCACTCTCAAATATATTAGCTAAAAATCATAATATAGTCCTTTGGGCCAAAGAAAAAAAAGTGTGTGAAAATATTAATAAACACAGTGAAAATAAAAGATTCTTACCTAAAATAAAATTAAGTAAAAAAATAAAATGCACAACAGAAATGAAGGACATTTGTAATTGTGATATATTATTTTTAGTAATCCCAGTTCAGTATTTATCAGGTGAATTAAATAAATTAAAAAATTCTTTAAATACAAAAACAATTTTTGTTTGTTGCTCCAAAGGATTGGAGATGAGTAGTTTAAAGCTTCCAAGTCAAATTGTATCTTCCATTTTCCCAAAAAATAAAATTGCTGTAATTTCTGGACCAAACTTTGCAGCAGAAATTGCAAAAGGACTCCCTGCTGCAACTGTAGTTGCTTCAAAGAATGATGAGGTATCAGAAAAAATTGCAAAACTT
The DNA here is from genome assembly GCA_902634045.1 of uncultured Pelagibacteraceae bacterium. Classification (GTDB taxonomy): domain Bacteria; phylum Pseudomonadota; class Alphaproteobacteria; order Pelagibacterales; family AG-422-B15; genus CACPJE01. Next base: position 2,166 of record CACPJE010000030.1, on the reverse strand, counting down.
ATAAAGTCACCTACTCTTAGACCTTATTTATCAAATGATATTATTGGATCTCAAATAGCTGGAGCTCTTAAAAATATTTACGCAATTGCAAGTGGTATCGTAGTTGGAAAAAAGTATGGAGAAAATGCAGTGGCATCAATCATCTCCAGAAGCTTTGCAGAAATAACTACTGTTGCAAAATCGATGGATGCAAAAAAAAGTACGCTTGCAGGTCTTTCAGGAATGGGTGATCTATTTCTTACTTGTTCTTCTAAAGAATCTAGAAACTTTTCACTTGGAATTGATCTAGCAAAAGGAAAAACATTGAATCAGATTATTCAAAAAAAATTCTCTATTGCTGAAGGGGCTTTCACTGTAAGGGCATTAAAGAAACTAGCAGATAAAGAAAAATTGAATTTACCAATCAATGACGCTGTTTATAGGGTCTTATATCGCAAAAAAAATATTGATTCTGCAATTCAAGAACTTTTAAATAGACCTATAACAAAAGAATAAAAATATTTTGAAAAAGATTTTAAGTATCTTGCTCCTTTATTTTTTACTAATTAGCAGTTTAAATGCTGCCGATTGGGAAATTAAAAATAAGTGGAAAGTTTCTTGCGGGATTGTTGATAATGAATCCTTGGTCGTTAATGGCAAACCGAAAACTAAATTTATTAATGATTCAAACATTGTACAAAGTCAAAAAAACAAAGAGTTCGAAGTAAAAAATGCTTTTTTTAAACTTGACCAAGGTGATGTGGGAACTTGTAAAACAGATAAGAGGTTTAGTGGAGGGTACTTATACTCTGGAAGACAAGAAATAAACCATAAATTACCAGTTGGGCGTACTATATTTGAAACTGAAATAATTGTTGAAGGGGCTCCTGCATATCGATCAACATTTTTTCAGATTCATGATGGAAGAAGCAGTGGAGCACCGCCATCTTGGATAGGTATAGGGGAAGATTGGAAAATAAAACACAACTATCCAAAAAATGAATGTTCTCTGGAAAATTGCAAAATAATAAAACATTTATTTTTAAGACCAGATATAAAATACAAATTCAAAGCAGACATCAGCTATAGAAAAAACAATAAAAAACTATCGGTAAGATATTATTTAAATGATGAACTCGCTGTTCAACATATAAATGTTCCAATTTCTAAATCAATAACTGATGGACCCTATGGGCCAAATATACCGTATATAAAAATTGGAATTTATAGAATCGGCGAGACAGGTACTACCAGCTACGCGTATAATAACTTAATCATTAAAAACAATGAAAATGAATTTTAATAAAATGAAAATATATGAGAATATTAATTAAATGAATTATTGGTTAATGAAATCTGAACCTGAAACATGGTCATGGGAACAACAGGTAAAAGCCGGTGCCAAAGGTGAAGGTTGGGATGGCGTAAGAAATTATCAAGCATCAAATAATATGAAAAAAATGAAGAAAGGAGATCTTTGTTTTTTTTATCATTCAGTGAAAGAGCGTGATATTGTTGGCGTTGTTAAGGTGGTTAAAGAGTACCACCCTGACCCTACAGATAAATCTGGAAGATTTGGAATGGTAAGTGTGAGTGCAGTAAAACCATTAAAAAAAAGAGTTAATCTTGCACAAATTAAAGATGATAAAAGATTAGTTCATCTCGCTTTGGTAAAGCAATCAAGGTTGTCCGTAATGCCAATCGACAAGAAGTCCTGGACAATCATTTGCAATCTTGGAGGTATCAAATAAGATATTTCATATGAGTAACAATGAAAAATTTGAAGTAAGTGATGATTGGTCATCAAGTGCACAAATTAATTCTGACCAATATAATGATTGGTACGAAAGATCATTTAGCAACAATGAAGAGTTTTGGAATGAACACGGCAAAAGAATTGAATGGATTAAATCATATACTAAAGTCAAAGATGTATCTTATCTAAAAGATAATTTTTCAATCAAATGGTATTACGATGGAACGTTAAATGCTTCAGCAAATTGTATTGATCGACATTTAAAAGATAAAGCAGATCAAACTGCGATCATTTGGGAAGGTGATAATCCAAAAGATTCTAAAAATATTACTTATGCTGAATTACATAAAGAAGTTTCAAAACTCGCAAATGGAATGAAATCTCTTGGTGTTAAAAAAGGAGACCGCGTTACGATCTATATGCCAATGATA
>CACPJE010000029.1 GCA_902634045.1 uncultured Pelagibacteraceae bacterium | reverse complement strand
AAGAAAACTATATGGCCTCAGTTATTAAACTTATTTCAAACTATGCGCCAAATATTGAAAGTTGTATTGAAAATAAAATTCTTATAACCCCAGATAGTATTGAAAAAGAGTATCTTGTTTCAGGGGGCCATTGGCATCATGGAGAAATTCAAATTGATCAATTATTTATGTTGAGACCAATTCCTGGAGCTTCGCAGTATCGAACACATTTAAAAGGACTTTATATGTGTGGAGCTGGCACTCACCCAGGTGGAGGTTTATCTGGAATTGCTGGGAAAAATGCAGCTCAAACAGTGTTGGAGGATCTTTAGCAAATGAAAGATAATCGTTTTGTTGCTCTAAAAAAGACACCTTTTCATTCTAGAACTAGCTTAGCATCCCGAACAAATAAATGGTATGCCTGGAATGGTTACACCGTACCTACTGAATATTCTACTACTGAGTTAGAATACACTGCCGCTAGAAATGGAACATCTGTAATGGATTTAACTCCTATGGGTAAGTATGAGATTACTGGATCTGATGCCCACCATTTCGTTGATTATCTTGTAACTAGAGATTTATCCGAGATGGAAGACAATACTGTTGCCTACATCATATGGTGCAATGAGGATGGAAAAGTGATTGATGATGGCACAATATTCAAATTTTCATCAGAAAAGTTTATGCTGTGCTGTGCTGTTAAAATTTTGAACTGGCTAAATGATTCAGCTGAAGGTTTTGATGTCTCCATCAAAGATACAACTGATACTATTGCAGCCTTGTCTATTCAAGGACCTACATCTTGTTCAACATTAAAAAATTATGGTGCACAGGATTTAGAAACTCTTAAACCATTTGAGATGAAAGAATTTAAAATCGATGGTTACGATGTATTAGTTTCTAGAACAGGATTTACCGGTGATTTAGGTTATGAGTTATGGACTGATCCTGATAATGCAGAAACAATGTGGGATAAAGTATTTGAATCTGGAAGTCTTTTGAAAACTAGACCCTTTGGAATGCATGCTCTGGAAATGACGAGAATTGAAGCTGGCTTTATTCAAACTAATACCGACTTTATGGCTGCTGAGGAGGCCTTAAGACCAGTAAGAATGAGGTCACCTTATGAAATTGGAATGGGATGGTTAGTACACCTAAATAAAAAGAATTACTTTGTTGGAAAACGAGCTTTAAAAAATGAAAAAGAAAATAATCTTACAGAAAGATGCTTAGTAGGTTTAGATATTGATGGTGATAAGCCTGCTCATGGATCAGTTATTTATAACGAAAAAAAGGAAGATATAGGGATTGTTACTGCGGCTCTGTGGTCTCCTACTTTGAAGAAGAATATTGCATTAGCATCACTACAAAGACCTTATGGAATTAAAATAAAAGAAAATATTTTTGCTGAGATTTATCACCCTGAAGAACTAGAATATAAGAAATTGTGGCAAAGATGTAAGGTTGTAAAAAGACAGTTTTATTCACCTGAAAGAAGAAACAAAGTCCCTGCAGATCTTTACGAATAGCCAAAAAACCACTTTTTTTGAAAAGATGATCATTGAATGAGTATTCAATATATAGTATAATGAATCAATGGGAAAATCTCAAAATATTGCTTCTAATCAAAATCTGACAAACAAACTTGATGATCGAATACTTCATCCTTGGGAGTATCTTGAATACAGAGGTGAAGACAGTAGGACATTTATAGATAAATCAAAGGGTATTTACCTTTATGATAAAACAGGACACAAGTTAATTGATGGTCCTGGAGGAATGTGGAACGTCAATGTTGGCCATGGAGTAAAAGAAATAGCTGACGCAGTTTATGAGCAAATTAGAAAGATGCCTTATGCAAGTCCTTTCAGTGAGTCTACAGAAATAGCTGCTAAATATGCTTCGCGTCTTGTGAAGTATGCTCCAGGTGATTTAAAGAGAGTTTTCTTCACGGCTGGTGGATCATCTTCAGTTGATTCAGCTCTTAGGTTTGTAATGTTTCGAAACAACGTAAAAGGTCTAAAAGAAAAAAAACTGATTATATCACGTCATAATGCTTATCATGGAAGTACTTATTTGAGTGCATCGTGTTCAGGCAAAGAGAGAGATAAAAATAATTTTGATTTTGCTGATAATCTAGTTCATCATCTTTCTTCACCAGACCCTTTTAGAAAAGACAGCAATCTGTCAGACGAAGAATTTTGTGATCTTAAAGTTCAAGAGTTAGAAGATAAAATTATAGAGCTTGGACCAGATAAGGTTGCAGCATTTATTGCTGAACCAATACTTGCTTCAGGAGGTGTGATTGTTCCTCCAAAAGGATATCATAAAAAAACATTAGAAATATGTCGTAAGTATAATGTTATTTATATTTCAGATGAGGTTGTAACAGGCTTTGGCCGTTTAGGGCATATTATGGCTTCAGAGAAATATTTTGACATAGTCCCAGATATTATCTTAATGGCTAAAGGTATAACAAGTGGTTATGTTCCTTGTGGAGCAGTAGTAATTTCAGAAAATTTAATGGCAGATTTAGATAATAAAGAAAAAGTTATCTTTTCTAATGGTTTTACTGACTCAGGTCATCCAGTAGCTATGGCTGCAGCTAGTGCGACTTTAGATTTTATTGAGAATAATAACTTACTTGATCATGTTAAAAAAGTTGCACCATATTTTCAGTCAAAACTTGCTGAACTCATTGATTTACCCATTGTTGGCGATGTACGAGGAGCTGGGTTAATGGCTGCTGTAGAATGTGTTATTGATAAAGAAAAAAGAGATCCTTTAAATCTCCAATATGAAATAGCCTCTAGGATTAATACCCATTGTCAAAATCTTGGACTAATTGTGAGGCCACTTTTTAATACATGTGTCATGTCACCTTCATTAATTATTGAAGAAAGTGAAATTGATGAACTGGTTAGAATTTTAAGAGAAGGGATCATACTTGCCACAGAAGATATTAAAAAAGAAGGATTATGGTCCTAAATTGATGATGCATGAAAGAATTTAACAATCTTCTAGAGAATTATTCTGAAGGTAAAACTCTACCTCAAGAATTTTACACTAATGAAAGTATCTTTTCAGAAGAAATGAAAAGAATTTACCATCATCAATGGTTACTTGCTGATCATGTTACGAGGATTCCTAATCCGGGAGATTATTTTTTATTCAATGCTGGTAAAGAATCTATAATTGTAATTAGAGGTAAAGATTCTCAAGTTAGAGCATTTTATAATGTTTGCACCCATCGTGGCTCTCGTGTTTGTTTAGAAGATGAAGGCTCAAAGAATTTGCTTGTATGCCCTTATCATGCCTGGAGCTATAGCAATGAGGGAAAATTGCAGGCAGCAAGATTCATGCCAGATGATTTTAACAAAGAAGATTGGGGCCTTAGACCTTGCCATATAAAAATTTATCAGGGGCTTATTTTCCTTAATTTAAGTATTACTGAACCAATTAATTTTGAAGAGTTTATTAAACCATTGCAACCAATGCTTGAAATGCATCAGCCAGGAAAAGCAAAAATAGCGCTTAGGAAAAAATATCCAACTGCGGCGAACTTTAAACTAGTCATTGAGAACTTTACTGAATGTTACCATTGTGGACCATCTCACCCAGAGCTATGTGCTATACATGAAAAAGATTGGGTATATACAATGGGAGGTGGACAAGGTACTGCTCCAGAAAAAGATACAAAGGAATATTTAGAAAAAATAAAACCGTGGATTGCAGACTGTAAACAGAGAGGTCTACCAACTGATACTTACTTAGAAGAAGAAGGGCCTTTTAAACAAGGAATTAACCGCTATGCAGACCGCACTCCGATTGGAAATGGTCATCTTTCTCAAACTAAAGATGGGAAGCCTGCCTCAACTCTTATGGGTAAGTTTGATAAGTTTGATGGTGGACTAACTCAAGTGAGCTTTAATCCATTTGGCTGTTGTTACTTTACGAATGATTTTGGGATAATGTTCTCTTTTAAGCCAAAATCACTGAATGAAACTGAGGTTGAGTTAATATGGATAGTTGATGAAAATGCTCAAGAAGGTATTGATTATAAAACAGAAGATATTGCATACATCTGGGATGTTACAACTGTTGCTGATACACGAATTATTGAAAATAATCAGGATGGTCTACTTTCACAAGCTTATTCACCAGGCGTATTATCAAGAAATGAATCTGGAATAACTTATTTATATAATTGGTATTTTAACAGTATGCGTTTAAGCAGGTAGAGAATGATTCAAATTTCTCTTAGTTGTTTTTTTGTATAAGGGTACCACCAGTCGTGAATTTTTTGTTCTGGATCAATTACGACCATTTTAGTTCTTCTAAATGTATCAAGTCCAACTTTACCTAACTCTCTTCCTATTCCAGATTTTTTGATTCCTCCAAATGAAATAGCGTCGTTATCAATTAGAGGATTATTAGACCAAAATAAACCAGTATCAATATTATCAGCTACAAAAAGGTTTTCACTAAGGTCTCTTGATATTAAATTGCATCCTAATCCAAATTCAGATTTATTTATTTTTTCTACAGCTTGTTTTAAGTTTTTATATTTTGTTACAGTTACAATAGGCGCAAAGATCTCTTCATTGTTACATTTCATTTTTGTATTTATATTTTCAATTACTGAGGGAGAAATATAGTAGCCTTTTTTGTTTTCAATTGATTTTTGATTTTTGTGAAATGTAATACTAGCCCCAAGTTTTTTGGCATCAGCTAATATACTTTTCGCTTTATTAAATGTTTTTATGTTTGCCAAAGGGCCAATCTCATTCTTATTTAGACCATCTCCAACTGTCAAATTATGCATTTTTTTTATGAATAGTTTTATAAATTTATCATAGATTTTTTCATGTACTAGCAAGTGTTCAGTCGATGTACATATTTGCCCAGATAAATGGAAACTTGAGGTTATTGCAGCCGCAGTAGCAAAATTCAAATCAGATTTATCAGATATAATCATAAAATCGCTACCACCCCCCTCTAAATGACAAGGTTTAAATAACTTTGCACAATCTTTATAAATTAATTTTGCTGTATGAACTGATCCAGTAAAACTTACAATATTTACATCACTGTTATTAATTATTGCATTTCCAGTTGAATGGTCACCTGTGATACAGGCAACAATATTGTATGGTAGGCTTTTAAAAAACTTCATAAACTCTAGTGTTGTAAAGCTTGCTTGTTCTGAAGGTTTAATAATGACCGCATTTCCTGCCGCTAAAGAAGCAGCGACTGTCCAAATAAGAATCAAAATTGGAAAATTAAATGGTAAGATATGAGCACTGACACCTAAAGGTTGTTTTATTTCCATTTGCCAGGAACCTTTTTGTGTTGAACCAGCAATTTTTCCAGTTTCATCTCTTGCCATTTCAGCAAAATATCTAATTGCTGAAGCAACATTTGCTAATTCACCAAGAGATTCATATAAAGGCTTGCCTACTTCTTTAGACATGATTTTTGCTAATGGCTTTAAAGATTTCTTTTCTATATCGTTAGCAATTATATGTAGGCATTTAGCTCTTTCTAGTTGAGATAGATTAGCCCATTTTTTTTGCTCTTGTTTAACTGATTTTGCAACTTTATTAACTTCAGTCTTATTCTCTATTGATATTTTTCCCATTGGCTGAAGAGTAGAAGGGTTCTCAACAATTAAAAATTTTTTTGATTTTGATTTTATAAATTTTGAATTAATAAATATCTTTTGTGATAAATTGTTCATTAGAAAATACAATAAAACTTCTTAATTTTTTTCTTTACTACACAAACACCTTTCCAGTCCTTCGGAAAAAAAGCTATTGATCCAGGAGTAATTTCTATTATCTCATTAGTTTCTGAAGTGTATTGACATTCTCCTTCTACAAAATGGCAGAACTCATTTTGTGTTACATGGCACTCCCACTTACCTTCTGTACATTCCCAGTACCCTGTTTCACTGCTTTCATCTTTGTTTAAAAGGAACCCAGACATTTTTGAGATTGGTTGATCAATTGGCTTATCAACCTCTCCCCAATCAATGATTTTTTCATTTGATGAGTTTAGGTGAATCACTTTTGAAATACCCATTTCTATTGAGCAAGCTTTAGAATCAGAGAAGCAGCCTTTGCAGTTCCATCATCAGACTGCATTAATTTTGCACTCTTTATTAAATTTTGTCTAATTTCTGAATTATTTATCGTATCTTCAATATTACTCAAGAGCTCCTCCTCTTCCCAGTGGCTTCTATGCATTTTTATGCCATGCTTTGTCTCATGCACACGAGTAGCATTATCTTGTCCGTCCCAGACATAAGGCATTATTATTGCGGGAACACCAAAGTAGAGACATTCAGTAAAACTGTTATTTCCTCCGTGGTGAATAACTAAATCACATTTAGGTATAACTGAAGGTTGTGGGTACCAACTATCAATTAAGATATTGGGAGGAATTTCATCATAGGACTCCTTATAATCACCTACATTAACGAGAACACGATAGGGCGATTTCTCTAATGCAGAAATTAATCTTTTCATAAGGTCAATATCGCCAGATCCTAAGGACCCAAAACTTAAATATATAAGCTTGCCATCATTATTTTTTTTGAACTCTGGCACAACATAATCTTCTTCTTTTCTTACACAGCCGTGCAGATAATGAAATAATTTATCATCAAGTGGTTTTGATCTATCAAATTTTACTGACTCTGGGTAAAGAAGTAAATTTAAGTAAGGTGAAGTTTCGAAAAATTCTCCCATTGGGTATTCAGCTTCTCCACATTCTTTTAAGAAACTGTTAAATTTATCATGAATAGGTTTTACAACTTGATTAAATTTATCTTCAAATTTTTTGAATCCATCTTTATCGTTTTCTTCACAACCTGATAAATGTGGAGGTATATTTTCATCTGGAATTTCATTTTCACTACAAGAAATAATACGTACCCATGGTTTGCCATAGCTTTTAGTAGCTGGAAATAGAATAACATTATCAATACAAATTACATCTGGTTTTATTTTATCTAATACACTTGGAAGGTCTTTTTCTGCCCAGATTGAAGTATCTACAATTGCGTCATAGCAGTCTTTAATATAATTATCTATTTGTTCGTAGGGAGTTTTATCAAAATTTGGAATGTGACCATTTATAAAATTGACCCAATATTTAGCCATTTCCTCTGGTGGCATTGGCTCAGACATATTTACTGTAAATTCTTCAAACCCATATCCTTTAAAAACACCTTCAAATCCTTTATCACAAATAAAAACTGCTTTATGGCCAAGTTTTTCAACCTGTTGAGCAATTCCAACTGAGTTTAAAGCGGGGCCAAATGCAGCCTCAGGAAAAAAAGCGATTGTTTTCATAATATTACTCCTAATTTATTAAAATAGTTTAAATGAATTTGTGCTTACAAAACAAGAAATTTTGTCATTTTTGTTAATATTTTTTTCAGATTTATCAGCTTGTATCAATATTTCTTTATCGCTTAGATCCGATTTTACTATCAATTCTA
>CACPJE010000028.1 GCA_902634045.1 uncultured Pelagibacteraceae bacterium | reverse complement strand
CAGCTGGATACGGCGGCGGTGGAATGAGTGGTCAGTATACCATTTCAACTAGAGGTGTTTATGATCAAGAGCTCAAAGCAATATGGAGCGAAATTCAAATAATGAATTATGAAACTGCTCTAGTATCACTTCAAAAGTATGTTTATGAAAACCCGGAAAATGCAGATGGTTGGAATTTAATAGGATTTACAAGCAGAAAATTAATGATTTTTGAAGATGCAGAAAAATATTATAAAACTGGATTAGAGATTGATCCTGAACATGAAGGCATTCTTCAATATCAAGGAGAACTTTATTTAGAAACTGATCGCTTAGAATTAGCAAAAAATAATCTAGCTAAATTAGAGGATCTTTGTGTTTTTAACTGTGAGGAAAAGAACAGTCTCTCAAAATTAATTGAAGAATTCGAAAATAATTAAGTTTATTGATTTTATTTAACTATAGATCTAGTCTTGATCTATGAGTATTTTGCCTTCACAAGAAAGTATAATAAAATTCTTAAAGAGTGATTATCAAGGATCTGTAGATATGGTCAATGTTCTCCGATTTAAACCAAATGGAAGGCCTGAATACGAAAAATATGCAAAAGCAATATCTGGTTTTATGCAAGACTTTGGACTAAAGGTAATTTATTCTGGAGATGTTTTTTCGACAATATTAGGAGAAGATGAATTTTTTCACCATGTAATTATTGTGAGATATCCTTCTAAAGAAAAATTCATTGAATTTAGTTCCTCTGAAAAATGGAAAGCTATTGAACACCACAGAACAGAAGGATTGGAAAGTCAGTGGTTACTTGCTTCAAAAGAAAAGAATATAGCATGATAAAAGCTCTCATATTCTTTGTTTTAGGTGCAGCATCAATTATTTTTTTAATTAGAGCATTTGTTCGTTCCGATGCTAGTCGTGTGTCAAGAATAGTTAAAATAATAATTATTAGCTTAGTTGTGTTTGGAGTAGTTTTCTTTCTTACCAGAGGTAATTTAGGGTTTCTTGCCCCCTTACTTGGTATCTTTAGAAGACTTTTAACAGGATTTTAAAATTTCTTTTACAAAATCTAATAAATTATTATCGGTAAATTGATATCCTTTAATTCCAAAGTTTTCAGCAGCTTTTAAATCTGTTAATTGATCTCCGATAAGAAAACTGGAGGTTTTATTAATAGGCCATTTGGACTGAGCCAATTCTAACATTCCTGGACTTGGTTTCCTGAGGTGTGAAATTCTTTCGTAATCTTTATTAACTCCATCTGGGTGCCATGGGGAATAAAAAAATTCATCAATTCTTGCGTTAACTTTGCTTAACTCATTGGCCATATATTGATGAAGTTCTAATACATCTTGTTCAGAGTAGTAATTTCTAGAAATTCCAGATTGATTGGTAACAACAAAAACTAAGTAGTCTGCTTCGTTTAAATATTTAATTGCCTCTTTGGCTCCCTTCATCCATTCAAAATCTGAAATTTTATAAACGTAACCTTTTTCAACGTTCAATACTCCGTCTCGATCAAAGAAGACGGCTGGTTTTAGCATAGAGTTTCTTCAACTATGTCACAAATAATTTGTCCAATAGCAATATGCATCTCTTGAATACGGTCTGGCATCGAGGCAGGGACTTTAATTAAAATATCACAAATATTAGTCATATCTCCACCATCACTTCCGGTGATACCAATTGTTTTAATATTTAGTTTCTTTGCAGTTTTAATAGCTGCAATGATATTCTCGCTTCTTCCACTTGTAGAGATTGCATAAAGAATATCATTCTCTTTTCCTAGACCTTCTATCTGTCTTGAGAAGATTTCTTTATATGAATAATCGTTTGATACGGCGGTAATATTTGAAGTATCAGTCGTTAAAGCTAATCCAGGTAGCGCCTTTCTATCCTTTCGATATCGTCCAATTAATTCTGCAGCAAGATGTTGTGAATCAGCAGCAGAACCACCATTTCCACAAAACATTACTTTTCCACCAGATTGAATTGAATGTATTAATGATTGAGCAGCTGCATTAATATCATCGGCACAATTATGAGACAGTTCACTAAAATTCTTTGAAATTTCGTCAATAATTTTAGTTATTTTATCTTTATTCATTTCACTATATTTAGATTGTTATTAATATTATCATAAATTTTTTAAAACTAAATTTAATTATGATTGAAGTAAAAAATAGTCTTTTTTTAGGTTTGATAATATTTTTTTTATCAACTGTTCTGTTTACGTCGTGTGATGACAACTCAACTTCTTCAGCATTTACTGGTGTTAGGGTAATCGATAATTCGTTTTCTCCAACAGTTGTAAGAATACATGAAGGTGGAAAAGTAAGATTTAAAAACTGGGGAAACAATCCACATAATGTTATAGCAACAGACGAAAGCTGGGGATCATATGACGAGATTGACAAAAATAGTTATATAGATGTTACTTATCAAAATGAAGGTTTATACAAATATCTTTGCTCATTTCATGCCCCACCTGATGGCAAATGGGGAATGGTAGGGTCTGTTATTGTTGGTGATATTGAATATGAAAGTTATACAAATTTTCAGAAAGAAGACGTTGTAAAAAAATTTAGTGGCGTAGTTCGTCATGTGCCAAAAGATTATGAAACAATTCAAGATGCAGTAAATTCATCCAACCCTGGTGATTTAATTCTTATTAAGCCGGGAATTTATTACGAAGAAGTAGTAGTTAATGTTCCTTCAATTACAATTAGAGGTTGGGAGAGAAATACAACTATCATTGATGGTGAATTTGAACGCGGCAATGGTATTCAAGTAGTAGGGGTTGATGGAGTTGCCATAGAAAATTTAACAGCAAGGAACGCACTATTAAATGGATTTTATTGGGCTACTTCTGAAGGTTATCGTGCTTCGTATTTAACAGCTTATAATAATGGTGATTATGGAATCTATGCATTTGATTCTGTTGATGGCGTTATTGAGCATTCTTATGCATCTGGTTCTCCCGATGCTGGATTTTATATAGGTCAATGCTATCCATGTGATGCAATAGTTAATAATGTTATTTCAGAAAATAATGGACTTGGTTATTCAGGCACAAATTCAGGAGGATCTTTATACATAATCAATTCGATCTTTAGAAATAATAAGGGAGGGATTGTTCCTAATACTCTTGATTCTGAGTTACTACCTCCTGAAAGAGAAACCTATATTATTGGAAATCTAATTGAGAGTAATAATAACATCAATGCGCCTGCAACCAACTCTACTTATCTATCTTTTGGCAATGGTATCGTAATAGCTGGTGGTAATAATAATTTTATAAAGAATAATGTTATTGTAGATCATGATACTTATGGAATTATCATAACTGCTTCTTTAGATGTCAATTATTGGCCAGCCCATGGAAATATTGTTAGAGAAAATCTTATCATGGACTCGAGGCGTGCAGATATAGCACTGAGCGGAGTATCAAATCTTGGTAATTGCTTTGAAGGCAATAGTTTTAATGCTTCCATCCCTCCAGGATTACAAACTTTGAATGGTTGTGGATCAAGTTATATTCCTCTAGGATCGGACATGTCAGCACTATGGAGCACAGTTGCAAGACTTGTATTAGCAAATTCCGGAGAATACAAACAAGGGGATTGGAAAACTTTTGACTATCCACCAGCTCAGCCAAATATGCCAAAAATGCAGAAATTAATAGAAAAGGGTTATATCATTGATGGAATATCTCCTGGATTTTATTTCACATCTATAAAACCTGCTGTGAATGTCTTTAAAAGACACCAAAAAGATTTAAAAAATATTGAGTTACCCGAAGATGCAAGAAAGTATTTGAACTAATGCTGCAATTGTTTACGCTTATTTAAGAAGGAGTTTATATTATGCCTGGAGTTACATTTTTCCCATTAAGTGATGTTCCATTTCTTTCATTATTTTTTAATTTTTACGGATATTACCTTCCTATATTCCTCTATGCTGCCTGGACGCCTTTAGCGCTTTATGATATTGGCGAGTCAAAATATTCTTCAAACGCATCTAAAATTATTTGGTCATTAATTATTTTATTGATTCCTCTTATAGGAGCTTTTATTTATCATGTGTTTATTGCACAAACTTTAAATGTTGTAGTTAGAGCAACTATGGTATTTGGAGGGATAGCTGCCTTCCTAATTGTATTTTTGTATTTGGCTTTAGCGTTATAATCTAAATCGTAACCAGTGATATTTGACAAAAGAATTACAGCAATTAGAAATGATATAGCTTCTGATGATTTTAAAGGCCTCATTAAGAGAAAGAAGTTCGTACATGGTAAAAAACATAATGTTATTGCAGCATATTCCCCACTATATTCATTAAAAAATTCTAAATTAAGCACTCAACTTCTTTATGGAGAAGAATGTAGTGTTTTTGATTCTTCAAAAGGCTGGTCATGGGTTCAGTCATTACGTGATGGTTATGTAGGATACACCCCATCAAAAAACTTAAAGAAAATTAAATATAATCCAACTCACAAAGTCACTGCTCTTAGAACTTTTATCTATTCTTCGGCTAATATTAAAAGTGACGCCGTTAACTATCTAAGCTTTAATTCTTTGGTAGAAATAAGTGGTAAGAAAGATAATTTTTATAAAATAAAAAATCTAGGATGGTGCCCACAAAAAGATTTATCTCCAATAAAAACAAGAAATTTAGACAAAGTTAAAATGGCCAGGCAGTATCTTGATACCCCTTATCTATGGGGAGGAAGAGATTCGATGGGAATAGATTGTTCGGGGTTAATCCAAAATATTATTCAAATAAATAATATCTATTTCCCTAGAGATACTGATATGCAAGATGTATTTATTACCAAAGAAGTAAAGTTTAAAAGGCATTTAGAAGGAGGAGATCTTATATTTTGGAAAGGTCACGTCGCTATGATGACTGATAATAAAAATATAATTCACGCTAATGCATATCATATGAAAACTTGTATAGAGCCTCTCAACGTAGCTCAAAAAAGAATTTCAAGAACAAATGGAAATATTATCAAGATGGGAAGGATTTAAATATTTGATGAATTTAAATTTATTTTATTTCTTATAATCCACAAAATAATTAATGACGGAACAACCATTAAAGTAGTAATAATAAAAAAAGTTACCCAATCATTTTGAAGTTCGTCTATTAATAATCCAGAAAAAGAAGATAGGACTGTTCTGCCAAGCGTAGCAATTGATGCTAAAAGCGCATATTGAGCAGCCGTATAGGCTCTATTTACCAATAAAGATATGAATATTACAGTGAACACTGTTGCAAAAGAGCCTGCAATTTCATCTAAAATCACTGCAGAAATAAATAATGAATATGAGGGTCCCGTCCAGGCCATATAAGCAAATAATAGGTTCGTTAAAGCCATCGCAATTCCTGAGATTATTAATCCTCTAATTATTCCTGATTTGATTGCGATAATACTTCCTATAAAGATGAAGATAATATCTATTAACCAACCAAAGCCCTTTGAGTAGATAGCAATATCACTTTTTGAGAATCCAATTTCCAAATAAAAAATGCTAGACATTCTTCCAAGAAATGCTTCACCAATTTTAAAAAGCAACAAAAAACCCAGGATTGCGAATCCAATTGAAATACCATTTTTTTTAAAATAATTCCAAAATGGATTTATAAAAGTATCTGTCAAAAAATTTATTACTTTTTGTGATATAGATCTTGTTTCTTCATATAAATTATTAGAAAGCTCTTGACCAGCTTCAACTCTTAGTCTTTTTCTATCCTTCAATTTTAACTCTGGAACATAAAAGAGAACAAAATTACAGATTACTATAAATAAAGACATTACAAAAAAGGTAGGAGGGAAACCGTCATTGTAGCCTTGCCCTTCGAAAAAATCAGCGAAGATTAATGTTGCTCCGCCAAATATTTTAAATCCTGTATACCATCCAATAACCATTATTGCAGCACCTGCAGTCATTGCCTTGGTTTCTGAAGAATCTACTTGCTCAATCCTTAAAGCATCTAATTGGATATCTTGAGTCGCAGAAGATATAGCAATTAATAAAGCTATAAGAATTATGTACCACAAGTCATTTGATGGATTAAATAATGTCCATAAAAGTAAACAAGATAAGATGATTAATTGCATAAGCATAATCCAGCTCTTACGTTGACCCAAATAATTACTTATAAATGGTAGATTTATTTTATCTATCAATGGAGCCCAAATCCAATTAATAGAATAAACAAAAAAAATTAATCCTGAAAATCCAATAGTAGTTTTAGATACACCGTATTCCTTTAACCAGATATTTAAGACGCTAAGAATTATAACCCAAGGAAATCCTTGAATAATTCCTAATAAAAAAATTTTCCACATTCTTCTATCAAGATAGATTGAGAGATCAATATTTTCTTTTTGCATAGAAAAAGTTTATTCTTTTTAGCTAAGAAATAAATCTTTAAATAAATAGATTTTTTTAATTATTCTATCGGTGCAGGGTTATCACTAAAACTTCTTAAATAAAGAATAACATTTGCACGATCAGTGTCTTTCTTTAATCCAGCAAACGCCATTTTTGTTCCTTCGACATATTTTTTAGGATTTAATAGATAGCCATTAAGCTGTTCATATGTCCAGTCACCTTCAAATTCTGCCATAGCTTTTGAATATTTAAAGTCTTCTTTTGCACCAATATCTTTATTAACAATATTCCATAGTGCTGGGCCAATTTTATTTGCCCCATCTTTTTCAACTACGTGGCATTGTGAGCATTTTTTAAATACCTTTGCACCTTTATCAATATCAGCAGAAGCAAGAAGTTCTATAATAGATACTGCTTCAATTACCGGAGCCTCTTCAGCAACTGCTTCTGAAGAAATTGTCATAACACTTTCGGTACCTTCAACTTGATAATGGGCTATTTCTGGTTTTTCAACTTCATATAAAATCTCACCAAAATTAGCTAAGCCAATAAACACGAGCGCTACAATCAATACGACAGCAACTATTTTATTGATCTCAAATGAATCCATAATTGTTTTTATCTTGAAAAGCGAATAATATCAAAAACATTAACCTAATTTATTCAGGTTTTTGTGCGTCTTCTGGTCGCATAATTTTGTATATGATAACTCAAAAAAACACTGCAATAATTATTCCTGCTCGTTTAGCTGCTACTAGGCTCCCGAATAAGCCTCTTATCAAGATACATGATAAAACCATGATACAACATGTTTGGGAAAGAGCTAATGAGTCGAATTTAGGAAAGGTTATTGTTGCTACAGATAGCAATAAGATTCAAAAAGTAATTGAAAATAGTGGTGGAGTAGCATGTCTAACGTCAAGCGATCATCAATCAGGAACAGATCGTATTTATGAAGCTCTCCAAAAATGTGATAGTGAAAATGAAGTTGAGTATATAATTAACTTGCAAGGAGATATACCAGGCATCAAAGCACATGCTTTATCAGCAGTGTTGAAACTTTTAGAAAATAAAGAAGTTCAAATAGGTACTTTAGTTGTCAGGATAAGTGAGGAGTCTGATTTACATAAATCTCAAATAGTTAAAGCTCAATGTATATTTGAAGAAAATAAGAGAAATACAAAAGCTATTAATTTTGAAAGACAGCCTAAAGAAAATTCTATAAATAATCTTTATCATCACATTGGGATTTATTCATACACAAGGGAATCACTTAAACGGTTTGTAAGTTTAGATCAGACCCATAGAGAAAAAGAAGAAAAGTTAGAACAGCTTAGA
>CACPJE010000027.1 GCA_902634045.1 uncultured Pelagibacteraceae bacterium | reverse complement strand
AAGAACTGATCAGTTTATCATTGATCGCTTTGACAATGAGTTTGGTAATTGTCATATTTCTTGGAGTGATCAAAAAAATCCATATATTGCCTTATTAGGCTTATCAAAATTTATTATTTGCACGAGTGACTCTGTTTCCATGATTTCTGAAGCAATATATTCAAAAAATCCAGTTTTTATATATAGACTGAAAAGTTTAAAAAAGATTAATCGTATAGAAAATTTTATAGATTCGTTGCTTGATAAGGGATACATCAAATTACTTCCAAATTTAATTGAAGAATTCTCTCACAAATATGAAAATGAAACAGAAGAAGTAGCCAGAAGAATCCATCAGATGTATATTGAAAGAAATGACATTAGTTAATTCTCTTCAAAATCACATAGAAAATCATTCTTATCCATTTAATCATTGGACCATTGATCAACCTCTTTCACAAAAAGCAATCGAAGAAATTTACAGAGTTAAAATACCTGAAGGAGAAGTGATTTTTGATGGAACTAGGGCAGGAGATAAAACAGGCAAGGATCTTCTTGGAAAACTAAGAGTATATATAAATAGAGATAATTATAATGACTTCCCTGAACTTCATAATCTAATTCAGGAAATGAGATCACAAGAGTGTACAAAGATTATTTCTAAAATGATTGAAAGAGATTTGAAAGATTCTTTTGTTAGATTAGAAGTTATTTCGGACAAAGATGGTTTCTGGTTAGAACCTCATTGTGACATTAAAGAAAAACTTATGTCATCTATATTATTTGTAAATAAATACGGTGAGAATGAGAATCTGGGTACAGATTTTTATACTCCTGATTTAAAGGTTGCGAAAACTATTCCATATAAAAATAATTATGGTTATATATTTACTTCAGAAAAAGATTCTTGGCATGGACTTGAAAGAAAGATAATTAAGAAAGAGAGACGATGCCTACAATTAAACTACGTGACTTTTGAGACTGATTGGCCTGTTGAGTAAATGATTAAAAAAGAGCTAGATGGCATTGATCTTAAAATTTTAAGAATACTTCAAGACGAAGGCAGGGTTTCAAACTTAGATTTATCAAAAAAAATAGGAATGTCTCCTCCTCCCACCTTAAGAAGAGTTAGAGATTTAGAGAAAAACGGATTTATAGATGGATTTAGAGCCAACATAGATCCCTCAAAGTTAGGATATGACCTGACGGCTTGGATTTTTATCAGCCTTAAAAATCAGAATGAAGAAAGTCTCAATTCATTTGAAAAACTAGTATGGGGATGGGAGGCTATTAGAGAATGTTATATGTTAAATGGCGAAGTTGATTTTATACTCAAAAGTGTTTCAAAGAATATGGCTGAATTCAATGAATTTCTTTCTAGAAATATTACTTCAAATGAAAATGTTTCAAGTGTAAAGACTGCTTTTGCAATAAAAACAACAAAAAGACTTGGAAATGTTCCTATCGATTAATGGAAATGGGTAATAGGATTAACTTCTAAATCATTATTTTTTAGCTCTTTGATAGAATTGATTGCAGCTCTTGCGCCTGATACTGTTAAAAAATAAGGAAGATTTTTTAAAAGAGCGGTTCTTCTTAAACTAAATGAATCATTAATTGATTTTCTGCCTTCAGTAGTATTGATTAATAAATCAATTTTATCATTTAGCAAGTGATCGACGATATGAGGACTTCCTTGAGAAACTTTATTTATGACTTCTACCTTTACACCTCCATCAATCAAGTAAGCTGCAGTTCCTGATGTAGCTATAATTTTAAATCCTTGTTTTTGAAAAGATCGCATAGTAGGTAATATTTTTGACTTATCCGAATCTTTAACTGATACGAATACACATCCTTTTATAGGAAGAGGATTAGAAGCTGCCAATTGACACTTAATGAATGCTGACTCAAAAGTTTTATCAATAGCCATTACCTCACCTGTAGATTTCATTTCGGGTCCGAGGATTGTATCTACATTTGGGAATCTTTTAAAAGGAAATACAGGCTCTTTTATTGAGATATAATTTTTATTTTTATTTTTAATCATTTTTTGATTTAGTGGTTTTCCTAAAATAACCTTAGAAGCAATTTTTACTATTTGATTACCTGTTGATTTGGCAACAAATGGAACAGTTCGACTACTTCTTGGATTTACTTCAAGTAGAAATATATTATTATTTTGTATTGCAAATTGAATATTGAGTAATCCTTTTACTTTTAGCGCAATTGCTAATTTTTTTGTTTGTTTATTTATATCTGAGATAATTTTTTCAGAAAGAGAATACGGAGGTAAGGTGCAAGTAGAGTCACCTGAGTGAATTCCGGCCTCTTCAATATGTTCCATTATTCCAGCTATGATGACTTGTTTTCCATCTGATATTGCATCCACGTCTACTTCAATTGAATCTTTTAAGTAGTGGTCAATCAAAACAGGTCTGTCCCCTGAAACAATTACAGCTTCTTTAAAATATTTTTTTAATTCATCAATATTATGAACAATTTCCATAGCTCTCCCTCCAAGAACATATGAAGGCCTAATTACAGCAGGAAAACCAATTTTTTTTATTACTTCAAAAGCCTGATTTTCTGAGTATGCTATTCCGTTAGCAGGTTGTAATAAATTTAATTTTTCAGCTATCTTTTTAAATTGCTCCCTATCTTCAGCTAAGTCAATCGATTCTGTTGAAGTACCTAAAATATTAACATTTGCTTTTTTAAGAAATTTTGAGAGCTTTAGTGGAGTTTGACCTCCAAACTGAACAATTACTCCAAGAAGATTTCCTTGTTTTTTCTCTCTTTTAATGATTTCAAATACATCCTCATTGGTCAATGGTTCAAAATATAAACGATCGCTGGTATCTGGATCAGTTGAAACAGTTTCAGGATTACAATTAATCATTATTGTTTCAAATTTCATATTTTTTAGTGCAAATGATGCGTGACAACAGCAATAATCAAATTCAACTCCCTGGCCAATACGATTGGGTCCACTTCCTAATATAATAACTTTCTTTTTGTTTGTTGGATTAGACTCACAAGACTTCAAAGAAAGGTCATTTTTTGCATATGTAGAGTACATATAAGGCGTTAGCGATTTAAATTCAGCTGCACATGTATCAATTCTTTTATAGTCAGGAAATACATTTAATCTATTTCTTAAATTTGATACCTTTTCTTCACTTGATTTGTTTAATATTGATAGTCTTTTATCAGAAAATCCTAAAGCTTTTAATTTCTGAAACTCCAGAGCTTTTGTTGGAAGACCATTTTTTTTAATTTTCTTTTCATTATCAATTATGATTTTAATTTGACCAATAAACCATGGGTCAATTTTTGAAGCTTTATGGATTGATTTAATACTTTTTCCCATTCTTAAAGCTTGACCTATGAGTAAAATTCTATCAGATAGTGGCTTCTTTAGCTCATTGATAATATTTGTCTTAGTAATTTTCTTTTTATTTTCCGAATAAGAAATTTCATCTAATCCGCTGAGGCCGACCTCAAGGGACCGGAGTGCTTTTTGCAAAGATTCATTAAAAGATCTTCCAATAGCCATTACTTCACCTACTGATTTCATAGAACTAGTAAGCAGAGGTTTGGTAACTTGAAATTTTTCAAATGTAAATCTCGGTATTTTAGTAACTACATAATCAATAGTTGGCTCAAAAGAAGCAGGAGTCACTTTAGTAATTTCATTCTGAAGTTCATCTAACGTATAGCCCACAGCAAGTTTTGCTGCTATTTTTGCAATAGGAAAACCTGTTGCCTTTGAAGCCAAAGCTGATGATCTTGAAACTCTAGGATTCATCTCAATAATTACTAATCTTCCATTTTCAGGATTGACAGCAAATTGCACATTTGATCCCCCAGTTTCAACACCGATTTCTCTCAGACAGGCAATAGAAGCATTTCTCATGATTTGGTATTCCTTGTCTGTTAAGGTCAGTGCGGGAGCAACTGTCATTGAATCTCCGGTATGTATTCCCATTGGATCTATGTTCTCAATTGAACAAACAATTATACAATTATCATTTCTATCTCTTACAACCTCCATCTCAAATTCTTTCCAACCAGCTACAGACTCTTCTATTAAAATTTCATTTATAGGAGAGTTATAAAGACCCGATTCAACTATCTCATTAAATTCTTTTGGTGTTTTGGCAATTCCACCACCAGTTCCACCTAAAGTAAAAGAAGGTCTAATAATTACAGGTAAGCCTATTTTTTTTAGAGCTTTTTTTGCTTGATTAAATGTTCTTGCAATTTCTGCTTTAGGACATTCAAGACCTATTTTTTTCATTGCTTTATAGAAACTATCTCTTTCTTCAGCTTTGTTTATTGCCTTTAAATTTGCTCCTATAAGCTCAACTTTATATTTTTTTAAAGTTCCATCTTTTGAGAGAGAAGTTGCAATATTAAGAGCTGTTTGACCACCCATTGTTGGTAGCATTGAGTCAGGTTTCTCTTTAATTATTATTTTTTTTACGACCTCAGGAGTTATGGGCTCAATATAAACTGAGTCAGCAGTTTCAGGATCAGTCATTATTGTTGCGGGATTAGAATTAATCAGTATTACTCGGTATCCCTCTTCCTTAAGAGCTTTACAAGCTTGAGTACCAGAGTAATCAAATTCGCATGCTTGACCTATGATAATAGGCCCAGCTCCAACAACTAATATTGATTTAATATCTTTTCTTTTTGGCATTTTTTTTATTTTTATTAATCATTTCAATAAACTTCCTAAATAGGTAATGACTATCATGTGGTCCTGGACTAGCTTCAGGATGATATTGGACAGCAAAAATATTTTTCGTTCTATGTTCAATTCCTTCTACAGTTCCATCAAATAAAGATTTATGTGTCAATTTAATCGATTTAGGCAAAGATTTTTCAGTAACAACAAAACCATGATTTTGAGATGTAATTTCAACTTTGTGTGTAATCAGATTTTTAACAGGATGATTTGCACCCCTGTGACCTTGGAACATTTTTTTAGTTTTAGCTCCAAATGCTAGAGAAATTATTTGATGTCCGAGACATATGCCGAAAATTGGAATATTAGATTTGACTAATTCTTTAATTATGGGAATGGCATATCTTCCTGTTGCTTTAGGATCGCCTGGTCCATTTGATAAAAAAATTCCATCCGGGTTATATTCAAGTATATCTTTTGATTTAGTTTCTGCAGGTACGATTATAATTTCAGCATCAAAACTTCTTAGAGAATTTAAAATGTTATGTTTAATTCCATAATCTATAGCTACTATTTTTAATTTGGGTCTATTGTTAATAGGTTTCCATTTAAATATTTTTTTACAGCTCACTTCTTTAGCAAGATCTAAGCCATTTAATCCTTGCCAATTAATAACTTGGTTTAATTTCTTTCTTGTTGTTTCTCCCTTTTTGTTAAGAGTGTCTAAACTCGCTTTCAGAGCACCATTGGTTCGAATTATTGAAGTAATTGATCTAGTATCGATATTACATAATCCCGGAATATTATTTTGCTTAAGCCACAAGTGTAAATGTTGAATTGATCTAAAGTTTGAAGGTTCTGATATATCACAATTTATTATTACTCCACTTACAAAAGGCTCATAAGTTTCATTATCATCTAGGTTAGTTCCTACATTACCTATATGAGGAAATGTAAAATTAATTATTTGACCTGCATAAGATGGATCAGAGATTATTTCTTGATATCCCGTCATCGAAGTATTGAAACACAACTCTCCTACAACTGACTTCTTTGCTCCAATCGAGAAGCCTTTAAAAACAGACCCATTTTCAAGTATAAGTTCTCCGGAAATAGGCCTAGATCGAGCGAATGCACGATCTTTTTTCAATCTCTTAGAAGTGCCCATTAATATTGATTCTAGATTTATTGGAATTTAGTCTAAATGTTTCATCTATGCAATAGAAAGAATCAATTTAACGATAACTATTATTGATACAAATGCTAACTTAATATAAGTTCTCAACTTGGTTAAAATAAATGAAAAATAATATAACTAGTGAGCTTTCTCAGGCAATAAAAAGCGGTGATAAAAATAGGACTCATACATTAAGACTAATCCTGGCTGCAATTAAAGATAAAGAAATAGCAAGTAGATCATCCGGAGAAAATTCTGAAATTTCAGATGAATCAGTGATCCAACTTCTTAAAAAGATGGTGAAGCAGAGAAATGATTCGATTGAGATGTTTTCTAAAGCCAATAGAAGTGAATTAGTTGAAAAAGAAAAATCTGAAATCAATATAATTCATGAATTTTTACCTAAGCAGCTTGGAGATGAAGAAACTAAGATTGCCTGTATTGAAGCTATATCTGCTACTGGTTCTAATAGTTTAAGGGAAATTGGTAAAGTAATTAAATATTTAAAAGAAAATAATAGTTCAAATCTTGATATTTCATTAGCAAGCAAGATTCTTAGGGAAAAACTTCAAAAATAAGGTCTATTTGAAGAGTATGATTTCTTAAGATAAATACTATACTTCAATAAATGCCTCGTTATTCAAAAGATTTTATATCAGAAATTAAATCTAGACTGAAAGTTTCAGATGTTGTTGGCAAATTTGTTAAACTTACTCAAAGGGGCAATGAGTATGTAGGTTTAAGTCCATTTAAAAATGAAAAGACACCTTCATTTACTGTTAACGATGAGAAAGAATTTTACCATTGTTTTAGCACTGCTGAGCATGGCAATATTTTTACATTTTTAATGAAACATAAAAATATGACTTACCCTGACTCAATTGAATACTTAGCAAAACAAGCAGGTTTAGATTTAAAGATGGGTCTTGTAAAAGGAGACAAAGCTGAGGATTATCAAGTTTACGACGATCTTAGAAAAATGCTTAATGAAGTAAATGAATATTATAAAAAATCATTTTATCAGTCAAATTTAGCCAGGAACTATATTGAAAAAAGAGGAGTGAGTGAAAAAGTAATAGAAAAATTTCAAATTGGATTTGCAGATAATAAAAACGGATTACTTAATCATATTAAAGATAAAAATTTAAATCTTGATGACGCGTTAAAATTAGGGCTAATAAAAAAATCAATTAAAGATGAGGATAAATACTATGATTTTTTTCGAAATAGATTAATTTTTCCAATTAAGGACTATAAATCAAATGTTATTGCTTTTGGAGGCAGAACTCTAAATAAAAACGATCCTAACTCAAATTATAAAGAGGCAAAATATATTAACTCATCAGAGAGCGCTATATTTAAAAAAAGTTTTAATTTATTTAATCTTGATTTATCCCTTGAGAAAAACAGATTGCCAGAAAATTTAATTATTGTCGAAGGCTATATGGATGCAATCTCACTATATCAAAATAATTTTACTTCTGTTGTAGCTCCCTTAGGGACAGCATTAACTAAATTTCAAATAGAGAAAGCTTGGAAATATTGCAAGAATCCAATTATTATATTTGACGGTGATGATGCTGGAAGAAAGGCATCTTTGAGAGCAGCTATGCTTAGTCTTTCAATAATAAAACCTGATCACTCTCTAAGATTTTGTATATTACCAGATAATAATGATCCAGATGATTTTCTAAATACACATGGAACTGGCGCACTTCAAAAATTGATTTCTAATTCTCAAGTATTATCTGACTATATCTGGTCTAATGAATATTCTAAATTCGACTTATCAAGTCCAGAGCAAAAAGCTGGATTTGAAAATAGAATCAAGCTGATTCTGCCTGAGATTCAGGATACAACTGTGAGAGCATACTACAAGCAAGATTATTTTGAGAGATTGAGAAAACTTAGAAATATACAAAAATCGAAACAGCATCATATTTTAAAAAGTAGGGTTTCAAAGGAAACTGTGATGAGCGAAAGAGCAAATAAATATTTGTCTGACTCACTTGTGAGAGAAAAATTAATAATTTTACTTATAATTAAAAATCCATTTTTAATCTCAAAATACCTTGAAGATTTAGGGCGTATAAATTTTATCAATAGTGAACTTTCCAAGGTTTGCTCAGCAATTGTTGAGTTTATTATCTCAAAAGATGACAAAAGCCTTGAAAATGTAGACATAAAGTCATATTTAATAGAAATAGGTTTTCAACAACAGATAGTAGATATTTATAGTCCTTCATTATTAAATACTTATCAGCCATTATTGAGGAATAATAAAAAGGAAGTTGAGAGGAGTTTTCTGGAGTTTTTAGATCTTCAAAATAAATTTAATGAAAACAAAGAGGTCGATCAAGCTGTATTGGATTTAGAGAAGAATATGAATGAAGAAAATTTTGAAAAATTGGTAAAGTTAAAAAAAGAAAGTTTTATAAAAGATTAAAATGAAAAAAAGAGGAAGAAAGAAAAAGGTTAATAAGGATTTAGAGTCACAACAGACTCAGTCTTCATCAGAACAAGATAGTCCAGTATTAGATCTTGAGAAATCAATAATCAAGAAACTAATTAAACAAGGTAAAAAAGATGGTTATTTAACTAATGAGCTTATAAAAAAATCTTTTCCTGAAGATAAATTTTCCTCAGAGCAAATTGAGCAATATACAACAAAACTTTCACAGGCTGGATTTGATATAATTGATTCTGATGACTCTGATAGTGAAGATGATGAAAAAGATGATGATCAGGCTGTATCAAAAACTACAGGAGATAAAACTGATGATCCAGTTAAATTATATCTCAGAGAAATGGGAACTGTTGATTTATTATCCAGAGAAGGTGAAATTGCGATTGCTAAGAGAATAGAAGCTGGACAAGAAGCTATGATTTCTGGTTTATGTGAGAGTCCTCTTACCTTAAAATCAATTTTAGACTGGAGGGACGATATAATTGCTGAAAAAATAACTCTTAGAGAAGTTATCGATCTTGAGTCATTATTTGAAGAATCTCCAAATAAAAAAGAGCTTAGTAAAAAGATTAAAGAAGCGAAAAAGAAAAAAGAGCAAGAGGAAAAAGAAGAGTTAAGAAAAAGAAGAGAGCTTGAGAGGAAATCATCTACGTATGGAGATGATACTGAGTCAACCATAGAGGTTTCAAATGAACAGTCTATTGAAGAGTACGAAGACTCTGAAGATGAGTTAAATGTTTCAATTTCAATAATGGAGCAAGAACTAAAGCCACAGATATTAAATACATTCACAAAATTAAGTAAAAGCTTCAAGAAATTACAGAAACTACAAAAAAATAAGATTGCTTACCAAGAAAAAGGAAAAGAATTCCCAAAAAAATCTGAAAATAACTATCAGGCTTCTAAAGAAATAGTAGTTGAATTAATTAAAGGACTTCAGATCAATACTAACAAGATAGAAGAACTAATTAGTAAGCTTTATAAAGTCAACAAAGCAATAGTTTCTCTGGAAGGAAAGCTGCTAAGGCTTGCAGTTCAGCATAAAATTTCACGCGAAGAGTTTTTGGATAAATATATTGGAAATGAAAATAACCCTTATTGGTTAAGAAAAATTACTAGACTTACTGGTTGGGAGAAATTTGTAAAAATTGAAAAGAATAATATTAAAAATATTATGAACGAAATCAGATCTTCGGCAAGTGATATAGGTCTGACTCTTTTAGAATTTAAGAGAATTGTAAGCAATGTTCAAAAAGGAGAGAGGGAGTCAAGTATAGCGAAGAAGGAAATGATAGAAGCAAATCTAAGATTAGTTATTTCTATTGCAAAAAAATATACTAATCGGGGACTGCAATTTTTAGATCTAATACAAGAAGGAAATATTGGACTAATGAAAGCAGTAGATAAATTCGAATATAGAAGAGGATATAAATTTTCTACTTATGCAACCTGGTGGATAAGACAAGCCATTACAAGATCAATAGCAGACCAAGCAAGAACAATTAGAATACCAGTTCATATGATCGAAACTATCAATAAGATAGTAAGAACTCAGAGATTGCTGCTTAATGAGATTGGGAGAGAGCCTACACCAGAAGAAATTTCTATTAAGCTGAATATGCCTCTTGAAAAAGTTAGAAAAGTCCTAAAAATTGCTAAAGAACCTGTCAGCCTTGAGACGCCAGTTGGAGATGAGGAAGATAGTCATTTAGGTGATTTTATTCAGGACGATAATGCAGTAATACCAATTGATGCAGCTATTCATTCGAATCTTCGTCAAACTACAACGAAGATTCTTTCTTCTTTAACCCCAAGAGAAGAAAGAGT
>CACPJE010000026.1 GCA_902634045.1 uncultured Pelagibacteraceae bacterium | reverse complement strand
ATTTATATTTTGATCTTATAGGAGATATGGCAACATCATTTGAGAGCTGTTAAGGACCTGATCTCAATACGATGGATATTTATAAAGCAGATCGATTAGAATCCCTAAAAGATTTTGCAGAAAGTACTAGTCAACTAGGGGTCGTTGAACGTAATCCCCCATTTGATGCTGAAATTTTCTTTAAAAACTTAATGACCAGACCCTTTGAGGTGGTAGGTAAAATTCGTAAGGAACATGCAATACTTGATATCAAAGATTTAATGAAGAATATAATTTATGATAATTTAAAAGCCGATGCATTATATGAAAACTGGATCACTGATATGGCAGAAGTTTGTAAGATATTTTGTGATTTAGAAAAAATTGATGCTGTTAGTTTTTGGCTCGGAACAAAGCGTGGATGTAGACGGTACCACATTGACAATGTACCAAAGCGGTTATTGGTTACTTATGCTGGTAAAGGTACAGAATGGATACCAAATGATGCAGCCGATCGAATTGCTTTCGAGAGTGGAGAACCTAACGATAAAATTATAAAAGATCGATCAGCACTTCGACATATAGGTCAATGGGATGTAGCAGTATTCCGTGGCATGCCTCATGGCATTCTTCATCGTACACCTGATGATGCATTAAATGGTCAATCTATTCTAATGCGGCTTGATCACCCCTCGTTTCTAAAAAATATTAAAAATGAAGAAGTAGGAGTTAATAATTAAATTTTTTCAAAAGCCTTTGTCTTTTGATTATAAACTTCTAGAGATCCTGTTCCGATATCATTCCAAATACCGTATAGATTAATATCATTGGTATCTAAGCTTTTTTTAAGAAAAGGATAATTAGAAAGATTTTCAAGAGAAGAAAGAATGCTTATTTTTTCAAACTCATCAATCATCTTCATATCATCATCATTTGATAGTTTTTTATAGGCTGGCATTAGTATCTTGAGCCAATTTGGTATTGCTGAATTCTCATCAAATTTATTTTCTTTGCACATATGAAATCCATTTTTGATACCTCCACATCCTGAATGGCCTATAATAATAATATTCTTAATATTTAATACGCAAACACCAAACTCAATTGCTGCAATTGTTCCGCTATGTTCTGCTAAATTATCATAACGTGGCACCAAATTTGCAATATTTCTATGGACAAAAAGTTCACCAGCCTCTGCATTAAAAATAGAATTCGGATCAACTCGTGAGTCAACACATGAAATTATCATGTATTGAGGAGATTGTCCTTCTTTAGCTAACTTTTCAAATCTATCTTTATTTTTAAAAAAAGTATCACTTTTCCATAATTGGTATTTTTCTATTAGTTCCTTAGGTAACATAATTAATTATTTTTTATCCATATTGGAGATGACCATGCCATTTCAGTAATGGTAGTGGGATAGTCTTTTGGAGGTTCGACTCCATATCTCAGACTATCATAAGTTGACCATCTGCATGTCGGGTTTTGTATAACTCGAGCATAATAGAATGCATTTTGGTTAGGACTATAATTATCATCAGTCCACAATGTTTTTAAAGTTTTAGCACCTCTTGATTTATCAAAGCTACAATTCGTTAGATCAACTTTTGTATCAATTGGAGAACATCGGTTGGTAGAAGAATTAACAGTTCTTCCTTCACTACAAACTACATCCACAACTTCTTCTTTCAATTCTCCCTTTTCTGTCCATCCTTTAATAATTTGAATTTTATCTAATGGTGCATCTAATAAATCTTGTTCAGCTAAAACAAAAAAGGCAGGTGATTTATTCTGGGAATTATTTATCGTACTGCCCATTGGGTATCCTTGACTATATGCAGCTTCAATTGGCTCCTCCAAATCTGCTAAATTGTCTTGATAGTTAAAACCTCCAAAAAATCTAAGTCTTATTCTCGTTCCACTGGTCGCGTAGACTTCTTTGCGTTGCATAGCATCAAAAAGTGAATCACGTGTATTTTCTTCTGACCAAACTGCAGCAAGCCCACCAGGATTATTAATTAGTGTAGTGCGACTTCCTGTACTTAATCGAGATTTTGCTGGTCCAGTAAATGCTCCAGAGCTTCCTCTATAGTCCCACTCTTCCGTATCCCCTGGACTGGAGTTATGGTTGTCAGTTGCGCCAATCATTCCAAAATCAAGTGGATTAAATCCCATTTCATTTTCTAATAGAACTCCTTTCTTTAATCCATCGCGTGTCATAGATGTTGGATGAATACAACTTGTATCCTCGCCATCTTTACATGGAGGAAAGAATTGTTCAAAATTACACTCTTCATCTGTTGATCCAAAGAAAGTACTACATTCTGAACTACCTTTGACCTGGAACATTTCAACCAAAGGTTCAAACTTATCTCTTTGCTTCCAATCATCTATTGTATAGGCATCACCGTCAATTGTATGACTTGCAAAAGCAAGTCCCCAAGTTCGATTAGGATTGTGGGGAATAGTTAAAAATTCACATGGATCTTTGCAGTTTTCACTTAGTATTTTCCAGAGATCTATTTCTGATAAGGCATCAAAACCTGATATAGCATTTTTAGGAACGTGGCTATTGCGGAATATAACATTTCGATGATGCTTTCCTGAATCAGGAAGAACTGGTGAATATTCATAAGCAGCAAAAGCAGTGAATATGCCAGGCTCATTATGCTCATCGGCAATATTAACTATTTTATCCCAAGTCATATTTGCAAAAAATCTAGCCCTTTCTTTGCCCTCATCAACTTCTAAAGGATTAATCATTGGGCGTTGCTCTCCAATTTCTCTTAGTTCTAGAAAGAATTTCAAATTAGGACGATTGAATCTTTGACAAGACTCTACTGTAGCTTCGGATATATTAGAGTCTGCACAGGCTTCAAATAACCCAAAAGACTCCGCATGATCAGTAACAGCAATAAAATCTAATGGCCTAGTTAAGCGCATGTTTTCTCCGATTGCATTCTCCATACTTGTGCCTTTAGCAAAGTGATATGCCTGATCTATGGTTAAGCGATTACCAAAGAGATATGAATCAAAAGATAAGCTGGAGTGAACATGTAATTCTCCAAAGTAAGCATTTTTAAGTGGATCTTTCTCTGGATATTCAGCAGGCTGAAAAAGAGGCTGCATAAAAGCTAGTTCATTTTGCTCCGCTGCTGAAGTCTTAAGATTTTCTAACATTTTGTCACTTAGAAAAGGGGCAGTAAAAGTTTTTTCATAGAAGATATAGCCAGCAATAAGGATAATTATTCCAATAAAAGCTCCAGTAATAATTAATCGAGTTCTTCTCATATTTTCTAGCAATCAAGATTATAAGGATATAAAGTTTTTACAAGGATGACTAATAGCTACATTTTGAAGAAATCTGTGAAATCGTTGCCGCTTAATTGGTATTACGATTTAAAGCACTATGAAAAAGAGATTGATAAAGTATGGAAGAATGAATGGTTTTACGCGTGTCACATTAATAATCTGGACGAACCCCTCAGTTATCTAACATTACAAGTTTCAAGTTTTAATGTTTTGATTCTTAAAGACAAAGAAGGATCTATAACAGCTTATCTTAACACTTGCCGTCATCGAGGTTCAATACTGTGCAAAGAACAAAAAGGTAAATTAAAAAGCAATCTATTGGTTTGTCCTTATCATCAATGGTCTTACAATGCGTCAGATGGAGGTCTTGTTAAGACTTCATCAATTATAACGCCAAAAAATTTTAAGAAATCAAATCTAGGACTGATTAAAGTTAAAATGAAAATATGGAATGGATTAATCTTTCTAAATTTTAACAATAAATCCAAATGGAGCTTAAAAAAGACGTTCGTTGATTATGCTTACGAGTATGCGCCAGAATTTGAAAAACTAGAGGTAGACGATTATAAAGTTGGCTATGTATGGAAGAAAACGATTAATTGTAATTGGAAGATTTTTTGGGAAAATTATAGTGAGTGCTTACATTGTCCGAATCTACATCCTGAACTTTCAGATTTAGTTCCAATTTATAGTAGAAGAATGGTGGATATTACAGATGATCCACAATGGAAAAAATTAATTAAAAATCCTCATCCTAAATTTCAAGGAGGTCTACGTGAAGGATCGGAAACATGGTCTACTGATGGAAGTGCTCAAGGTCATAAAAACAAATACCTAGAAGATCAAAAAGATTTTCAAGGATACGTTTATATGACTACATGGCCATCAATGTTTTTAGCAGTATTTACTGATCACATAAGACTAGTCAGAGTATTGCCCCTATCAAGTGAAACAACTGAAATTACTTCTGAGTGGTTATTTAAAAAGGAAACAATCAAAGACAAAAAATATGATATGAAAAAGGTTGTTGATTTTGCCGTTACAGTAATGGAGCAAGATGGAGAAGCATGTGAACTTAATCAAAAAGGCCTACATAATCCCTCTATTAAGTCAGGAATCTTAATGCCTGAAGAATATGAGATTAAAAATTTTCATGACTGGTTAAAGAGAAAAATATAGCTAAAATCGATTGAATAATTATGTATAACAAATTTGGACAATTTATAGATGGCAAGTGGCATCAGGCTGAAAAGTCTGAGACTTACGATGTTATTAATCCAGCTACGGAAGAAATAATTGGTAAAGCTTCAAAAGCATCAATAATTGATGTTCATAAAGCCCTAAGCTCAGCAGAAGAAGGGTTTGCAAGCTGGAAAACTAAGCCTGCTTGGGAAAGATCAAAAATAATTCGAAAAATTGCTGACCTTGTTAGAGAAAGAAGTGAGGAGCTTGCTCATTGGATGACACTTGAGGTTGGAAAACCTTATGCAGATGCTATTGCTGAAGTTAATGCTTCAGCAGATATTTTTGAGTGGAATGCAGAAGAAACAAAAAGGATTTATGGACAGACAGTCGAGAGTCGATTTGAAAACACACGTATCCTGATCAATTATCAACCGGTGGGTGTAGTTGCTGCTTTAGTTCCATGGAATTTTCCAATCATGTTAGCTGCCCGAAAGATTTCAACAGCAATGGCTGCGGGTTGTTCTGTTATTTGTAAACCTGATGTTATTACTCCAGGCTCAGTTATGGCATTAGTTGATATTGTCAATGAAGCAGGAACTCCTCCAGGTGTCGTTAATCTTTTGTCTGGAGACCCAGCAGAGATAGCTTCAGAATTAATTGCATCAGATATTACTAAAAAAGTTTCTATTACTGGATCTACTCGAGTTGGTAAAATAATTTTAAAACAAGCTGCTGAAAAAGTACAAAGAGTAACCATGGAACTTGGAGGACATGCTCCCTTTATAGTTTTTGATGATGCCGATCTTGAAAAAGCAACAGATATGGCAATGGCAGCAAAATATAGAAATAATGGTCAAGTTTGTATTTCACCAAGCCGATTCTATATTCATGAGAATAAAAAAGATCAGTTTGCAAAAATATTTGTTGAGAAAACTAGTAAACTTAAGATTGGTAATGGACTTGATAAAGATACGAACCTTGGTCCAATAACAACCCAGAAGAGATTAGAAGAGATAGAAAATTTAGTTGAAGAAACTAAGGCATCTGGGGCAAAAGTGTTATGCGGTGGTAAACGACCAGCAGGATTTAACAAAGGCTATTTTTTTGAGCCAACCATTTTTGATGATGTCAAAGATGATTTTAAAATTATGAAAGAGGAACCTTTTGGACCTTTATCACCAATCACCACATTTAAAAGTTTTGAAGAAGTTATAGAAAGAGCAAACAACCATGAAGTTGGTCTCGCTGGCTATGTTTGCACTGCCTCAATGGAAACTGCTCAGCGATCATCTGAATTAATGCAAACTGGAATGGTTGCAGTTAATACTCCATTCATTTCTTCAGCAGAAACACCATTTGGTGGCATAAAACAAAGTGGTTATGGAAGAGAAGGTGGATCTTTTGGTATCAAAGACTATTTGAATATTAAATATACGCACCTTGGAATATCAGGCTAAAAAAATTATGCATACTAAGAATTTAGAAAAACAACTTCAAGAGTGGCGTCATGATTTTCATACTTGTCCAGAACTTAATTTTGACCTTGAAGTTACATCTCCAAAAGTAGAAAAACTTCTTAATGATTTTGGATATGAAGTCCATTCAGGAATTGGAAAAACAGGAATGGTTGGAATTTTAAAAAATGGTTCCAGTAAAAAAAGCATAGGTATCAGAGCTGATATGGACGCTCTCCCAGTTGAAGAAGTTAATGAATTTAAATATAAATCTCAACATCCTGGAAAAATGCATGCTTGTGGTCATGACGGTCATACTGTAATGGCTTTAGGTGCGGCAAAACATTTAGCTGAAAATCCAAATTTTGATGGAACTGTTTATTTTATATTCCAGCCTGATGAAGAAAAGACTCAGGGTGCTCAAGCAATGATAGACGATGGTCTTTTTACCAAGTTTGAAATCGATGAAGTATTTGCTTTTCATAATTTACCAGGAATGAAGACAGGATCATTTGCAAGCCGTGCTGGGACAATTACTGCAAGTGAGAGTCTTTTTAAAATTGAACTTTGGGGTCAAGGAGGACATTCTGCATTGCCACATATGGGAGTTGATACAATCACAGTTGGCACTCAGATAATCAATTCATTGCAATCCATTGTTTCTCGAAAGCTTAATCCTGCAGTAAATGGGGTAGTTTCAGTAACTGGTTTCTCAGCAGATGGCACCGAGAATGTTTTGCCTGGGTATGCTTTAATTACAGGCGATTCGAGATCTTTGTCTCCTGAATCAAATAAAATTATTGAAGATAGTATGAAAGATATTGTTGAAGGTATTGCAAAAGCGCACAATATAAAGTCTTCCTTTTCGTATTATACAAGAACAAATATGACTACTAATACTGCAGATCAAGTTGAGGCAGCAATGACCGCGGCTAGAACTATTGTTGGAAAAGATATGGTAGATGGAAACTGTGAACCTAAATTATTTTCCGAAGACTTTTCTCAAATGACATTAGTCAAACCAGGATGTTATATACTTATTGGCAATGGAACAGAGGGGCCGCATGGCCAATCATTACATTCTTCTAACTATGATTTTAATGATGAACTATTAGTAATAGGATCTTCTTACTGGTCAGAATTAGTTTATCAAAGATTATCTAGTTCATGAGTGAATTCGATAAATCAAACGTAGAGTTTGATAGTGGACGTTATCACCGTGCTAATTTAGGTTTTATTGTCTTGTCTGGAGATCTAGCGTGTGAACATGATCTATTCAATATGACACCAGAGGGGGTTGGTATTAGTTTTACTCGTCTGAAAACAGATGATTATACAACAAATGAAACTTTAGCAGCTCATGTAAATCAACTTGCTGAGGCTGCTTCGAGAATCCAACCCGACGTTAAACCAGACGTTATAAGTTATTGTTGTACATCAGGATCAATTGTTATTGGAGAAGAAGAAGTTAAGCGACAAATAGCAATAGGCGCACCTTATACTAAGCCTATGTCTCTTGTAACTGGGGTTGTCTCAGCATTGAATGCTGTTCAAGCAAAAAAGATTGTTATAGGTACTCCTTATTTGGATGAAATCAACGCACGTGAAGAGGAGTTCTTTCTCTCCAAAGGATTTGAGATTTTGAGAATGGAAGGACTAAATTTGGAAACAGGTATTGAGTTTGGTAAAGTTACACCAGATTTTTGGAATAAGTTTAGTTTAGAAATTGATTGCGAAGATGCAGATGCAGTTTTTCTTAGTTGTACAGGTATTCGGTCTTTAGATATAATTGAAAAAGTCGAAGCTCAAATTAACAAACCAGTTATTACAAGTAATCAAGCACAGATGTGGAGTGCATTAAGACTTGCAGGGATTAACGATAATCTGAAAGGATTTGGACAACTTTTTGGATATTAAATTATGATTTTTACTCAAGCTGAATACAAAACAAGGTTAGATAAAACAAAGAAGTTAATGCAAGAGAAAGGCATTGATTTACTTATTTCTCAAGATACTGCCAACATGAATTACCTTACAGGCTACGATGCATGGTCATTCTATTACGCTCAGTGCGCCATAGTTAATGTAAACGAAGATGAACCATTGTTATTTGTAAGAGCTCAAGATGCAGGAGGAGCTTATATCAGATCATATTTAAAAGATGAGAATATTATTGTTTATCATGAAAAGTATATTCATACCTGGCCAACCCATCCCTATGATTATTTAGTTGAGTTTATCAAAGAAAAAAAATGGGATAATCTAAATATAGGACTTGAAATGGATAGTCACTATTTTACTGCTTATTGCTATGAAAAGTTAAAACAAGGTTTACCCAATGCAATTTTTAAAGATTCAGAGAGATTGGTAAATTGGGTGAGAGTTGTTAAATCTGATGCAGAAATAGATCTAATGAAATCTGCTGCGTTAATTTCCCAGAAAGGAATGCAAACTGCTATCGATGCAATAAATCCTGGTGTAAGACAGTGTGACGCTGTTGGAGAAATTCAGAAGTCACTATTTTATGGTACTCCTGAATATGGAGGGGAATATTCAAGTATCGCTACTTTACTTCCAACCGGAAAAGGAACTTCAGCCTCTCATTTAACTGCTACACAAGATCAATTTGTAAGAGGTGAGGCAACAATAATAGAGCTTGCAGGTGTTTATAAAAGATATCATGTTCCGATGGCAAGAACAGTTCTTCTTGGCAAAGCTGAGCAAAAAAAAATTGATGCAATGAAAGCTACAAATGAAGCTCTAGAGGCGGGCATTTCAGCAGCTAAACCTGGAAATATAGCTGATGATGTTGCACAAAAATTTTGGGGTATTTTAGATAAATATGAAATCAAAAAAGAATCTAGGACCGGATATTCTATTGGTATTGGGTATCCACCAGATTGGGGGGGAGCATACACTTAATATTTCAAAAGGAGATAAAACGGTTTTACATCCAAATGTTACATTTCATATGATTGCAGTTATGCAATTTGGTCAATGGGGAGTAGAATCTAGTCATTCCATCAGAATTACAGACAGTGGATGTGAAAAGTTCTGTGATTTTTCAAGTGAACTTTTCATCAAAGATTAGCCAATAATCACAGTCCTTGTTTTCACTAGAGAATCCTATAAAAATTGTGTATGGTAGCGCATATTTCATGGAGTTAGTTATGGGCATTCATCACGATTATAAATCTAAACGGGGCGAGAGAGCCATGGCTAAACAGCAAAAGAGAGAGTCAAAATTTTCTGATAATTCTCATAAAAAAGAAGAAGAAAAACTAATTAAAGAATTGAAAAAAGCTGGATTAAATAATGATGAAATCAAGCAGTTTCTCGAAGGAAGAGAAAAGTAACAATACCAATACGAGTAAAGCAAAGAAAGAAAGATTATCTGAAGCGCTGAGATCAAATCTGAGAAAAAGAAAAGTGTTTCAGAAAAAGCAAAACGAAGGAACAAGTTCATGACCATAATGTCAGATAATTGGATAAAAAAAATGTCTGTTGAAGAAGGCATGATAGAACCTTTTGTTGATGCTCAAAAAAAAGAAGGCACTATTTCATATGGTGTTTCTTCTTATGGTTATGATGCTAGAGTTTCTGAGGAGTTTAAGATTTTTACCAATGTTGATTCAGCGATAGTTGATCCAAAAAACTTCAATGACAAAGGGTTTGTAGATCGACCAGGAAAAGAATGTATTATTCCTCCAAACTCTTTCGCTTTAGCAAGAACAGTTGAATACTTTAGAATTCCTCGTGATGTACTTGTCATATGCCTTGGAAAATCGACTTATGCAAGATGTGGTATTATAGTAAACGTTACTCCGCTTGAACCAGAGTGGGAAGGCCATGTCACATTAGAATTTTCAAACACAACTCCTTTACCAGCAAAAATTTATGCAAATGAAGGCGCATGCCAATTTTTATTTTATAAAGGTGAGGCTCCACCTGAAGTCTCTTACAAAGATCGAAGCGGTAAGTATATGAAGCAAACAGGCGTTACACTGCCTAAACTATAATCTACCCATGCAAAAAATTATTATAAATGGAGGTCGTCCTCTTAACGGTTCTATTCATATTAGTGGATCAAAAAATGCAAGTTTACCTATTATGGCAGCATGTATTTTAACTAATGATCAATTGGAACTCTCCAATATTCCAAACCTTGATGACGTAAAAACGATGTCAAAAGTGTTATCTTCATTAGGAGTTGAAGTGAATGAAGACAATATTTCCAAAAATAAAATTATACTACACTACAAAAATAGTGATCAATCTGTTGCTGAATACGACTTGGTTAGGAAAATGAGAGCTAGTGTTTTGGTCTTAGGCCCTTTACTTGCAAGAAAAAGAGAGGCAACTGTTTCATTGCCTGGAGGATGTGCTATAGGAGCTAGACCCATCGATATTCATATTGAAGCTTTGCAAAAACTAGGTGCAGAATTTTCTCTCGAGCAAGGATATATAAAATGTAAAGCTCCAAAAGGACTAATTGGTTGTAAATTAGATCTTCCCAAAATTTCTGTTGGAGCAAGTGAGAATATAATCATGGCAGCTTGTCTTGCTAAGGGGCAAACTAAAATTACAAATATTGCTATAGAACCTGAAGTAATCGACTTAATAAATTGCCTTAAGTTAATGGGATCAAAAATTGAAATTGAGAATGAGAGAACAGTCTTAATTCAGGGAGTTGAAGAGATGAAGGGAGTTTCTTATTCAATCATACCTGATCGAATAGAAGCTTTAACTTATATTATTGCTGGCGCTCTAAGTGCTGAACATTTATTGATCAAAGATATAAATGCTAATGATATTCATAACGTATTAGATATATTAAAA
>CACPJE010000025.1 GCA_902634045.1 uncultured Pelagibacteraceae bacterium | reverse complement strand
ATTTTTAAGATTTTTCTTAGAATGAGCTATAAATACTTTAATTTTTTTTGCTCTCAATCTTAAAATATTTGAGTTTAAACTTAAATCACTTCCTTGAACGGAATAACCTAGCCCATTTAAAATTTCAGCGATTCCACTCATTCCAATTCCACCTATTCCTATAATGTGGATTAACTGTTTTTTATTAATTTTCATAATTCATTTCTAATTATATTAAACATTTTTTCAGATGGGCTTAATTTTCTAACCTTAGAAACTTGAGTATTAATATACTTTCTTTTGACTTTATTCTTAATAATTTTAAGTATTTCAAAATATATTTTTTTCACACTTAAATTTTTATGAAGAATAGTCTTGCTTGTTAACAATTTCTTAAGTTCAAGAGCATTATAATATTGGTGATTATCAGCTGCATAAGGATACGGAATTAAAATAGAAGGTTTACCATAATAAATTATTTCATTCACTGTAGAGGATCCTGATCTAGAAATTATTAAATCTGACTCAAATATCCTTCTCGGCATATCAGAAAAAAACTCTTTAACATTATTTTCTATTCCTGATGATTTATAAATATTTCTAACTAAATTTAATTCTTTTTTACGTACCTGATGATCAACTAAAAAACGAAATTTATTATCATTTTGCAATTTAACAATTGCATGGGGAATAAAATCTGAAAATGATTTCGCTCCCTGGCTCCCACCTATTACACAAATTTTATAAATTTTACTGTTATTTTTCCTTGTTTTTGAAGACTTATATATCCTAATAGGCATTCCTACATGAATAGTTTTACTTAAGAAATTTTTATGAATGTTCCTAGTTTTAATAAATGCTGTAAATAGATATTTAATTCGACTCATTAAAAAATTATTAGCTTTTCCTAACACTGCATTTGCCTCATGTGCTGCAATTTGGTATTTTAAAAATGATCCAGAAAGTAAAAATGGAAAAGTAATATACCCTCCAAATCCAATCGTAAAACTTGGGTTTAACTTAAAAAAAATAACGAACGATTGTAATAATATTATAGGAAAGTTAATTAATTGTGAGACTCTGCTATTTGACTCAATCAGTTGCCATATTGTTATTATTTTGTCATTATTAATTTTAGAAAAAAAAGTTTTCCCTCTTTTATCTGTAACAATATAGCAATCTATTTTTCTTTTTTTAAAACTATTATATGTTACTTGAATAGGTAAACAATGACCCCCTGTTCCACCGCCTGTAAGTATCACCCTTTTCATTGAAATATGATGCCTATATATTATGTCTTTTTTTTGAAAACATCATTATAAAGCCACAAGTAACCGACATTCCAAGAATTGAAGATCCGCCATAACTTATAAATGGCAATGTAATTCCTGTTGTTGGAATAAGTCGAATATTCACTGAAATATGAATTAAAGCTTGCAGGCAAAAATATACAACAAGAGTGAATAAACTAATTTGAACAAAATGGTTATTGTTACTATAAAGACTTTTAAAGCTGTTGTAAGCAATTATAAAAAAAATAGTTAACAATATTAAACATCCGATAAGACCGTACTCCTCAGCTATTACAGAAAAAATGTAATCAGATTCTGCTTCAGGTATTTTTTCTTTAATTACTCCATTACCCGGGCCAACACCAGTTAAGCCACCAGACTTAATTGCCTTTAATGACATTTCTGCCTGTGAAATATCATATTGATCAGGTGCAAGAAAAGAATTAATTCTATTTTGAACATTAAAATTAAAAAAATAAATCACAAGAAAGGCTATGATCCCAAGAATGATAATAGAAGTTAAAATTATAAAACTAAATCCACTCAAAAAAATTGCAGAAAAGTAAATAGCTGAAACTAAAATAAATTGGCTAATATCTGGCTGAAGTACCAAAATAATAGAAATTGATAAATATATTATAAAACTTAAAATATAAGGATAAATTGTATTTTTTCCAACTTCGTTACTTAAAATAAATGCTAAGGACAAACAAAAAAAAGGTTTAATGATTTCAATAGGCATGATGGTGAAATATTTTACATCAATCCATCTCTTAGATCCTTTAATCTCATTCCCAAAAAAAAGAGTAGATAATAAAAGAATTAAAAAGAATGAAAATAATATAATGCTAAGAAATTTAATTTTGCTAACCTCCAGAAAAGAGATTAAACAACATAGTGTTAATCCTACTATCAGATAAACTGCTTGGGAAGAAAATACAGAAAATACATTGTTAGTATTAGAATACTGATAACTTTGATTGATTGTTAAGCTAATAAAAAGGCCTATAAATATTAGAGATAAAATCGAAAAAAAAATTGGCTTATTTATCTGATACCACCATTGAGAAAAAAAACTATTGTCCTTATTTATACTATCCTGCATGAGTTTTATTAAATCTAATCAATTTCTTGAACTTTTCTCCCCTAACTTCAAAATTTTTAAATTGATCAAATGAAGCTGCTCCAGGACTAAATAGAATTGTACTTTTAGATTTACTATCTTTAACACTTGATAAGGCCATTCTTACTGCATTAGATAAATTTTTAACATAATAAGTTTTAGTTCGCTCATTAAAATAATTAAAAAAAGGATTCTCATTTAATCCAATCACAAATACCATAACTAATTGATTTATATACTTATTTAAGACTTTAATATTATCATCTTTTGCCAATCCTCCGCATATTAAATAAATATTCTTATAATTTTTTAAGGCGGTAATAAGTGATTCAAAGTTTGTTGCTTTTGAGTCATTTATTATTGTTATTCCATTATTTGATAAAACTAATTCTTGCCTATGTTCAAGGCCCTTAAAAGATTCAACTGCGTTCAATATCTTTGACCGTTTTAGACCTAATAATTC
Source organism: uncultured Pelagibacteraceae bacterium (assembly GCA_902634045.1). GTDB lineage: Bacteria > Pseudomonadota > Alphaproteobacteria > Pelagibacterales > AG-422-B15 > CACPJE01. Next base: position 8,586 of record CACPJE010000025.1, on the reverse strand, counting down.
TGAAATTTTAAAAGTGATAAAAACATTTTGGTCACTATGATCTCCTGAAAGATTATGATTTAAAATACGAAAATTTGTAATAGTTTTTTTGATTGTAATTTTTTTTGAAATATCGTGAAATAAAAAAAACTTGTTTCGAAAATCAATATTTATAATTCTTTTCTTTATTAATTTTGGAAGTTTTTTAATTCCATTTTTAAGCTCTTTATGATTGAGATTAACAATACCATATTGATTAGAATTTAGATTTTGAAATATTTTTAATTTCTCACTCGCGTATTTTTTGATGCTTCCATGCCTATCTATATGATCTGAACTAAGATTTAATATACATGCATAATCAGGTGAAAATGAATTTGAATTTTCTAGTTGGTAAGATGAAATTTCCATTATGTAAACTCCTTCTCTTAATTCTTTTGAAGAAAAAATAGATTTACCAATATTTCCTACTAATGAACATGGTATATTATTTTTTTCAAAAATATGGTGAAGAAGTGTAACTGCAGTGGACTTGCCATTAGTACCAGTAACTCCAACAATTTTAACCCTATCTTTATATTTACTATTTTCTAAATAAATTTGAAATAGGTCAAGCTCACTAATTATTTTACACTTATTTTTTTTTGCTAATTTTATTAATTTATGAGCTTTAATTCCTTTGGTCTTAAAACCTGGACTTACGACTAAAAAATCAATTTTTTTCCAGTTTTTTTTATTGTCCAAAAATATTTCATATTTTTTTACTTTAAATTTTTTTCTGATAATTGCGTTGTCATCCCAAAAATAAATATTAGCACCACTCTTATGCAATGATGCAGCTATAGATTTACCTGTAACACCCATGCCTAAGATTAGTGCATTTTTCTCTAAAAAAACCTTCGATGTAATCATATAATTTAGCGTATTTTTAAAGTAGCTAATCCTATTAGAGCTAGGATTACCGCTACAATCCAAAAGCGAATAACGATTTGGGATTCTGGAACACCCTTTTGTTCAAAATGATGATGTAGAGGAGCCATCTTAAAAATCCTTTTTCCGGTAAGCTTATACGAACCTACTTGAAGAATGACTGAAACTGCTTCAGCAACAAATATTCCTCCAACGATTGCCAATACTAGCTCTTGCTTTATTAATATGCTAATGGATCCAATTGCACCTCCTAATGCAAGTGATCCTGTATCTCCCATAAAAACCATAGCTGGAGGAGCGTTATACCATAAAAATCCTAACGCTGCTCCAATAATTGCAGCACACAAAACTGCTAATTCACCTGCACCAGGTAAATAATTTATGTAAAGATATTCTGAATAGATAATATTACCAGCCAAATAACAAATCAGAGCAAAAGTTAAAGCAACAATCATTATAGGAACTATTGCTAAGCCATCTAATCCATCTGTAAGGTTAACGGCATTGGCTGATCCCACAATAACCAAAATAATAAATGGAATTGAGAAATAACCCATATTCAAGAAAACATCCTTTAAAAATGGAAGCGACAGTAAATCTAAATTTTGGAAGTTTAGAACATTTTTTATCCAATAAACAAAAATAACTACTACAAATATCTGAAAAAGAATTCTTATCTTTCCTGAGATGCCATTACTTGAATTATTTTTTATTTTCTTCAGGTCATCTATAAAACCAATCAAACCAAAAGAAATCATCACAAAAACTACGGGCCAAGTTATAAGACTGTCAGGGTTACACCAAAATATTATTGAAATAATAATTGATAAAAGAATTATTATCCCACCCATAGTTGGTGTTCCCTTTTTTGCTACAATATGTGATTGGGGTCCATCAGTCCTTATAGGCTGTCCATCAACCTGAAGAGCACTTAATTTTCTAATAAAAAAAGGCCCAAATAAAATAATTAGTAAGAATGAAGTCATTAATGCTAATCCTGTTCTAACAGTGAGATAGCTCAGTAAATTTGCTATTAAATCAAATTCTAAATAATTTATTAAATATAAAATCACAATAACTTCTCAATTTAAGTACTCAATTACTTTATTTAATTTTATTGAATTAGAGCCTTTTACAAAAATTGAACAATCTTTTGTAATAAAAGTTTCTATTTTATTTATAAAGTAATTAACATTATAAAAGAAGAAAATATTTTTTTTCTTATTTAATTTTTTTAATTTATAAAATTTATTACCGATAAATATACAATAATCAAAAGATTGATTTAAAGCCAATTTAAAAATTTGATTATGATATGATGAGGACTTTTGTCCCAGCTCATTCATATCACCAATTATGAATATATTATTACTTTTATTCATAGAGCTAAATGATTTAATTGTAGCAAACATAGATACTGGACTTGCATTATATGCGTGGTCAACAATTTTTAATTTTTTACCTTTAAATGAAATATTTTTAATTTGACCTCTACCTTCGGTCAATTTTAAATCTCTGATTTTCTTAATTAAATTTAAGTCTAGTTTCAAAGTATTTAAAACTCCTAACATAGCAAGAAAACTCATTTCTAAAATTTCTTGATTATTTTCAATTTTGAAAGAAATACTCTGTAATCCTTTTATTTTTGCATTAATTACCATTGTAGATTTATCTTTCTTTTTCTTAGTGACATAAAGATCAGAATTTTTTTTATCACCAAATGAAATTATATTCTTTATAAACTTTTTCTTAGCAAGGTTTTTTACTAATGAGAAATGTTCAATATTTCTACTAATGATTAGAGTTTTTACAGAATCTACTGCTGTGAAGATTTCTGATTTTGCCAAAGCTATATCTTTTAGTGAATTAAAATTTTTACTATGGACATGATGAACATTGAGGATAATAGCTATTTCAGGTTGAGCTATTTTAGATAATTTTTTAATTTCATTCTTATGGTTCATTCCTAACTCAAAAATTCCTATCTCTGTTGTCTTAGGCATATTGAGTATCTCAAGTGGGAGTCCAAAATCATTATTAAATGACTGTCTAGAACAGTAAGTCAGGTGAGATTGTGACAAAATATAATGTAAGTAATCTTTTGTGCTCGTTTTTCCAACACTGCCAGTAATTGCAACTAATTTGCCTTTAAATAGTGATCTATAATACTTAGCTAGCTTTATTAATGCTTTATGAGTATCAGAAACTTTTATCTGTGGAATTTCAATTTTATTAGATTTTCTTTCTACTAAAGCTAAGACTGCACCCTTATCTTTAGCTTGTTGTATAAAATTATGTCCATCATTATTCTTACCTTCAATTGCGAAAAAAATATTTCCTCTTTTAATTTTTCTTGAATCAATTTCTACTCCGGTAATTTTTAAGTTCTTTAAATTTGAACCAAAAACCAGATTTAAGTCTTTTGATGTTATAAAATTTTGATTCATCTTGTTAAGAAACTCTTAGCAATTTTTAAATCATCAAATGGCAGTCTTTTATCTTTTATTATTTGATATTTTTCATGCCCCTTACCCGCAATTATTAATATATCCTCACATTTAAGTAGACTTATAGATTTTTTTATAGCTGTTCTACGGTTTTTCAAATTAATTAATTTTTGAGAATTTTTCAAAATTTCTTGTCGAATTTTGTCAGCATTCTCATCTCTTGGATTATCATCGGTCACGATGCCTATATCTGCAAATCTTTCTGCAATATTACCCATAATTGGTCTCTTTTTTTTATCTCTGTTTCCTCCACAGCCAAATAAAACAACTAGTTGACCCTTACATATTAATTTTGCCTCAAGTAGCACATTCTTTAATGCATCGGGCGTATGAGCAAAATCTATATAAACTCTTGCTCCATTCTTTTTTTTTCCTGCCAACTCCATTCTTCCAGTTACATGCGGACATTTTATTGAAAATCTTGTCATTTTTTTTTCATCAAATCCAATCAGAGATAGTCCTACAGCGGCCAATATAAAATTTTTGATCTGGAAAATTGGAAAGTCTTTAAATTTAAATTTGTATAACTTTGATTTAATAAATACATCTACAATAGTTATATTTTTTTTTATAATAATATTTTTTATTCCATATTTTTTACTGCTATTTGATAAAAGATTATAATTAATTTTATATTTATTAAGAGAACTTTTAATTTTTTTAAAATGTTTTGTATCACAATTAATTAAAGACTTGCCTTTGTGATGAGTGTAAAGTTTAAATAGATCTAATTTACTTGAAATATAATGACTAATATTTTTATGATAATCTAAATGATCATGAGAAATATTAGTTAATATACTTAAATCAAATTTTAATGATGAAAATCGTTTTTGATGTAGACCATGACTTGATGCCTCAATAATAGCATAATCAATATTTTTAGAATCCAACAATTTCATTTCCTTAGCCAATGTTACTGGATCAGGGGTTGTTAAATTGTCTCTTGATACTCTACCAGCAGAACTTCCTAGAGTTCCTATGGTTGCTGATTTTTTTTTAAATGCACTTAATAAAAAATTAATGAAGAAAGCTACTGATGTTTTTCCATTTGTACCTGTAACAGCAATTTTATATCTAACATTATTAGTATAAAATTTAAATGATGTTTCAGATAAAACATTTCTTATTTTACGTACTTTATAAATGGGAATTTCTTTTATAAAATTTTTTTTAAATGTATATGGAACAACAATTGCAGATGCTCCTTTAGTAATTGCTGCTTTAATATAATTTAAACCATTGTCTTTGGATCCTGGAATTGCAAAAAAAATATTATCTTTTACAAGTCGTCGAGTATCGAAAGAGATACCCGATACGCTAATATTATCTTGATTTGCTTTTGATAAAATATCTTGTGTAGGCATTTATTGAAGTGATGTATTTATAATTAAATCTTCACTTGGTAAATATCTTGAATTTGTGTCTAAAATTGGACTAATCCTATCAATTACATTTCTTGAAACTCTAGCAGCATTCCATCCAGCGTCTGTCCATCCAAAAGTATTATATGGATGATAATCATCATTAATTCCTTTTGGTTCGTCTAATGAAACTAGAATCAGATACTGTGGTTTATTTATAGGAAATGCTGAAATGAATGATGTCATTTTCTTATTAGCATATTGTTTTTCTTCAATTTTTTTTGCCGTACCTGTTTTGCCTCCAACAATATATTTAAATTCCGTATGCTCACTAAAAGCTCTTTTAGCCGTTCCCTCAGAAACTACTTTACTAAACAAATATCTCATAATTTCACTAGTTTCCTCAGATAGTACCTTTCTTCCAAAATCATACTCTTTATCTTTTTTTATAATGGAAGGCTTCAACAAATATCCACCATTAAGAACAGTGGCAGTTGCATAAACTAAATGAAGAGGTGAAATTGAAAGCCCATATCCATATGAAATTGATTCAGTATTGACCGTTCTCCATATTTCAGGCAATAGCGGTGAAGCCAACTCAGGCAATTTAATATTAACTTGATTAAACAATCCTAATTCTTCTAAATAGCTTTGTTGAAGATTAGTGCCTATATCTCTAATCATTTGAACTGTGCCAACATTAGAAGAATATACAAAAATATCTTCAACGCTGCATTTCTCTTCCTCACAAGGCCTATGTACATCTTTAACTCTATCATTTCCTATTTTAATATAATCAGGAACATCATATAAAGTTTTAGTTGTAAATTTTTTTTCTTCAATGCCTATAGCAGTAGTAAAAGTTTTCATAACTGATCCAAATTCATATAGACCAAGAGTATTTTTATTGAACATGTTCTGATCGTTTGTAACTTTTAAATTTGGGTCAAAGTCTGGCAGTGATACCATTGACAATATTTCTCCATTATTAATATCTATGATTAAACCTGCTCCTCCTGTGGCACCATAGAGACTCATAGCATCTAATATTTCATCTCTCATAATGTGTTGCAGTCTAGTATCAACAGATGAAACAACATCACCTTCTTCTTCATCAAAAAGTAAAATATTGAAAGATTTTTCCATACCGGAGACACCTTTATTATCAATATCAACTTTTCCAATTAAATGACTAAATAGTTCTCTTTGAGAATATATTCGTTTGTAAGAATCTTGAATTTCTACTCCTGTTTCCCCTAAATCAATAATTTTTTGTAATTCCTGAGGTGAAATTTTTCTTTTTAGATAAAAAAATCGATTAGACTCAATTTTTTCGCTTAATTCGTCGCTTGAAATATCACTATACAAACTAGAAAATTTTTTAATGAACTTATTTTTCTCATGAATTTTATTTGGTTTTATCCCTATGTCATACATTCTTAAGTTGGCAGTTAAAGAAATATTATTTCTATCAAAAAAATTTCCCCTTTCACTATATTCGCTTGATAAAGAATAACTTTCTTGGGGCTGATAGAATAAATTTATTTCAATCATTTTTATAGCTATAGCCACAAATATTGTTGAAAATATAACTGAAGATAATATTAAACGATTATTAATCTTTAAATTAAATGCATCTTTAATATTTCTTAACTTTTCAAACGCAAATTTTCCTTCATCGTAACGATGTGTGAATGCAAAACTTTTCTGATTTATGTCTATTCTCTTTTTGCCGTGATATTTTCTTTTTTTCACAAGAATTATCTTGAAAGATTGATAGGCTCTTGAGTTTCAAAAACACTAATAACATCTTGATACAACTCTTCATCTTTTAGCAAGTCTTTTTCATCAAGAACTACAAAATACTTACTATAATCGTTAGTCAATATCATTTCAGATAATTTCTTTAGGTTTATCGGAGAAACTAAATAATCCCATTGAATTTTATATAATTGATTTTTATTTTCTTCATTTTTGAGTTCAACTTTTAACTGATCCAAATAATTTTTTTTTTGCACTGAAATGTTTTTAATAATCATTATTGCCAATAGACCCGCAACAAGTAATAAAATTGACATGATTTTTAAAATTTTATTTACCATAACTATGCTTGTTCAAATCCTAATTCTGATAATTTAACTGAGGTGAACTTATTTTGATTTCGAGTAGCAAAACGTAACTTAGCTGATCTTGACCTAGGATTTATTTGGATCTCTCTGCTGCTTGGTTTAACGACCTTGTTTCTATACTTAATAAGAAAATTTTTATTTAAGTCTCGATTATCCCCTCCAAACTGAAAAAATTTTTTTATTAATCTATCTTCTATTGAGTGAAAAGAGACTATACAGATCTTACCTCCTCTAGAGAGATATCTTGCAGCATTATTTAATCCATCACATAATTCTTCTATTTCATTATTTAAATATATTCTTATGGCCTGGAAAGTTTTCGTAGCCGGATGCTTCTTATAGTATTTAGAAGGAAAGCAATTTTTTATAATATTTGCTAATTCTGTTGTTGTCGTAATTTTTGAACGCTTTCTGTATTCAACTATTCTTCTAGCAATTTTTCTTGAATTGTTTTCATCTCCATAATAATAAATTATATTAGCTAGATCATCTTCTTTTACATTTGCAATTAATTCAGCAGCAGTTTTTCCTGATAAATTCATTCTCATGTCTAATGGTCCCTCTTTTTGAAATGAGAAACCTCTATTTAGATTATCTAATTGCATTGAAGATACGCCTATATCAAATATGAAACTGTTAATTTCTTTTTTTTGGATCTTTTCCATAACGTTTTGTATTCCACTAAATTTTTCTTTAAAAAATTTGAATCTTTCACCATATCTTTTCTCAAATTCTTTTGCTCTAGATTGAACAGATGGATCTTGGTCAATTGCGATAACATTACAATTACTCGCTTCCAATAATTTTGAAGTGTAACCACCATTTCCAAATGTGGCATCGAAATATATTTCATTTTCTTTTGGTTTAATCGCATTCATTACCTCCTTAAGAAGAACTGGTTTGTGTCCAGTTTCTTCAAAATTCATTTACTCTGGCGTCTTAAGAAAGAAGGAATTTCTAATAAGTCTTGATCTGTTTCTACATGATCATCTTCAGAATTAATTAATTCTTCATCTTTTTCCGAATTTAATTCATGAATATTATTATCAGTAAACAAATCAGGGCTTAAAACCTCTTCTTCAACGTTTACTTCCTTAGTGATATCTTTATCCCTGGATATAAGGTCTAATATGCTTGGAGATGTTTTCTCCTCAATGGGATGAGAAAATTCTTCTTTATCCTCAATAACATCAAAACTATCTTCATCCTGAGTATCTGATTCAGTGTCCTCACTGCTCTGAAGTTCATTAATTTCTTCTTCGATATTAATATCCTCAGAAGATAGATCACCAGAGTCAGAGTCTTCCATGTAAACAAATGGTTCTTCTTTAAGTGGCATTTCCTCAATATCTAGATGCTCTTCAGGAGTAGCTTCTACTTCAGGAGTAGCTTCTACTTCAGGAGTAGCTTCTACTTCAGGAGTAGCTTCAGATTCCATACTTATATCAGTTTCGAAATAAGAATCATCTTCAGCCGTTTGAGCATCGATCGTAAATTCATTATCAACACTACTTTCTTCTTCTGATGAATCATGGATATATTCATCTTCAGACTGATCAACTAAAACTACATCATCAATCTCTGCTTGAGAATTAATTGCATGACTACTTGGTAAATTTGTCTGTGTTGTAGTGGTTGCCATCGATGAATTCTTGGCAATCTGTAGATCTACAACAG
>CACPJE010000024.1 GCA_902634045.1 uncultured Pelagibacteraceae bacterium | reverse complement strand
AGGGTATTCAATAAGTTCTTCAGAATACCTATCAGATATATTAGCTTTATCATTTAATGATTTGTTATTGTTAGATAAATTTTCACTTTTACTTTCTATTTTTTCTTGGATTAATTCTAGTTTCATAATTGCTTGATATCCGAAGAATGAATTGATTTTTTTGATAATTTTTTCTTTTTCATGTTCAATTGCAAAGGCAATACTAGGATCAACTTTAAGAACGAGACTGCCCCCTTCAACTTTATTATTCTGTTTGATTTTTATTGGAGAAATTTTAGATATATACTCAATGGGTATTATATTTTCCCAGTTTTTAAGCAGCTCTAGTTCTGTAAAACCTCTTTTTTTGAGTATTTTTTTTACTTCATCCGGTAAGAAATTTGATAAAATTTGAGCTCCAAAATATTTTTTTTTATAGGACATAAATTACTAATGCAAAGGAACAATATTATAAACGAATATTGTGTATCAAGTCATTTAAAAGATTATTTTTCAAAAGAAATAGTCACTTGGTTTTCGAAAAATAAAAGAAAGTTACCTTGGAGGACTAGAATATCGCAAGATAACTTTAGCTATTTGGTTTTTGTTAGTGAATTTATGTTACAGCAAACTCAGGTAAAAACTGTCATACCTTACTTTGAAAGATTTGTTGACAAGTGGCCCTCTTTAAAGACTCTTGCCAGAGCTAATCACAATGAAATCTTAGTGTTTTGGCAAGGCCTTGGTTACTATAGTAGGGGTAGAAATTTATTAAAATCAGCAAAAATTATTGTATCAGATTATAATGGAAAGATTCCTGTGAAAGAAGATGAGTTAAAAAAATTACCGGGTGTTGGAGATTATACTGCAGCCGCTATTCGTTCAATTGCATTTAATAAAAAAGCGATAGCAATAGATGGAAATGTTAAAAGGGTTATTGCTAGATTCTTTGGATTAGAAGGAGCAATAGAAAAAAATCTTAGAACTATTTATAAATTTGCAGAAGCAATTTGTCCAAATTCTAATAATAGAAATTATACCCAAGGAGTAATGGAATTAGGCGCAACTATTTGTAAACCAAAGAAACCAGATTGTCTTCAATGTGTAATTTCTAAACACTGTATTGCATATAATTCACATAAGACTCTTTCTATACCTCTTCCAAAAAAAAGGTTGAAAAAAAAGAAATTAAAATGCGTTACATACTTGGCAATTAAAGATAATAAATCTGTACTTTTAATTCAAAGAAAAGATAAGAATATATTAAAAGATCAATGGGAACTGCCTTCTACAGAATGGAATAAGGAGGAAACATATGAGATTAATTTAAATTCCCCAATTAAAAATACTAAATGGAAAAAATCTGAGATCTCTTTCAGTCATTCGTTTACCCATATCGATTTATTTAATTCAATATATTTATCAAAACTTAGTGGAAACTCGTCAAAATTAAAGAAAACTTCAAAATCAAGATGGATTAACCTTCAAAATTTAAGTAGTTACCCACTTACAACTATGAGTAAAAAAACTTTAGAAATGCATAATTTAATTTAGTTCTGATCTAAGTTTTTGACGTAATAAATCAATTGGTTTTAATTCGCCTTCAACATCGAAATGCCAGAAAGTCCAACCATTACACGCTGAGGCCTCTTGAACTTCAGCTCCAATTTGATGAATTGAACCTGTATTCCTATCACTCACTAAGGATCCATCAGCCCGAACTTTAGCTTTGAATTTTCTTTTTTGATCAAACAAAAGTGTTCCTGGTTCTAGTAATTTTCTTTCTATAAGCCAACCAAATGGAATTCGTGTCTCAGCTTTTTTAGAGGCAGTAACTTTAAGAGATTCATTTTCATATGGCGTTATCTTGTTTATTCTATTTTTTGCATGTTTTATATAGTTTGAGTCTTTTTCTATACCTATGAAATTTCTAGAAAGTAGTTTTGCCACTGCTCCGGTAGTTCCCGATCCAAAGAAAGGATCTAAGACTAAATCACCTTGATTGCTAGAAGATATTATTATTCTATGCAGTAGAGCTTCAGGTTTTTGAGTTGGATGTACTTTTTTACCATTTTTGTTTTTTAATCTTTCACCACCATTACATATTGGTAAATACCAATCTGATCTCATCTGAATATTTTCATTAATTGATTTCATTGCTTCATAATTAAAGGTATATTTTTTTGATTCTTTATTTTTAGATGCCCATATCAAAGTTTCATGTGCATTAGTGAATCTCTTACCTCTAAAATTAGGCATAGGATTTGCCTTTTGCCAGATGACATCATTTAAGATCCAAAACCCTAAATTTTGCATTAAATATCCAATTCTAAATATGTTATGGTAGGATCCAATAACCCAAAAGCTGCCAGTAGGCTTTAAAACTCGTTTTACTTCCGTTAGCCATTCATTTGAAAATTTGTCATATTCTGTAAAACTCGAAAACTGATCCCATTCATCATTAACAGCATCTACTTTTGAATTGTCAGGTCTTACTAGGTCTTGATCTAGTTGAAGGTTATAAGGAGGATCTGCAAAGATTAAATCAACAGAATTTTCTTTCAGTTTTTTCAACTCATCAACTGTGTCTCCACAAATAATTCTATTCCGAGATTCTTTTATGCTCATATTTTTTGACCGATTTTACGGTGGTCAATATGATTCAAAATAGACTCAAGGTCAATAATAATTTAGAATCAATAACTTAAATAATTTTTTTAATTCAATATATTGTGTATTGGTTTAAAAGATTTGCGATGAATTGGGGTAATCCCACATTTTTTTATTGCTAAGAGGTGCTCTTTTGTTCCATAGCCTGCATTTTTATTCCAAAGATATTCAGGATATTTATTGGATAAATCAGTCATCAAATTATCTCTATATACTTTAGCAATGATAGAAGATGCTGCAATGGCAAGAGATTTGTTGTCTCCATTTATAATTGTATGCGTTGGTAAATTCGTTTTAGGTTTAAAGTTTCCATCTATTAATACTGTCTTTGGTTTTTTTGACAAACCTTCAATGGCTCTCTTCATCGCTAGTAAAGATGCTTGTAATATATTTATTTGATCTATTTCTTCTACACTAGCTTCAGCAATCGAGTATATGGAATATTTAATGATTTCATTGGATATCTCTAACCTCTTTTTTTTTGATAATCTTTTTGAGTCATTAATTCCATCTGGAATATTGTTAATATCTATAATGACTGCTGCCGCAACAACTGGACCAGCAAGGGAGCCTCTACCTACCTCATCTACTCCAGCAACCGGCTGATTATACGGAAGATCAAATTGAAAAAAGTTATTATCTGAATTAATCAATGTTTATTTTGAAACTCTTTTTTTAAGAGACTTTAAGTCTTCCCATACATGTTTTTTTTGTGCAGGTTGACGTAATAAAAATGCAGGATGGAAAGTTGGCAAAGTTGGAATTGTTATATTATCTAAAATTAAATCTACCCATTTTCCTCTAACTTTAGTAATTCCTTCAGGATTTTTAAGTAATGCAAAAGTTGCGGTACTACCTAGTAACATAAGTACTTTTGGGTTAATTAATTCAATATGTTTTTTTATGAATGGTAAACAAATTTCTATTTCTTCTTCAGTAGGCCTCCTATTGTTTGGAGGTCGCCAAGGAATAATATTAGCAATATAAACTTTTTCTCTATTTAATTCTATTGCCTCTAGCATTTTATCAAGAAGCTTTCCACTCCTGCCAACAAATGGCTTACCTTGAATATCCTCATCATGTCCTGGCGCTTCTCCTATTAACATAATTTTTGATTTTGGATTTCCATCTGAAAAAACCATGTTTGTAGAACTCTTATATAATTCACAGCCTTGAAAATTAGCCATATATGACTTCAATTCTTCGATAGATTTAATTTTATCAATCCGTTCATTAGGCATGCTATTATCTCTATTTATAGTATCATTTTTTTGTATCAAAGATTTTTTTGTTGATTTTTCAGTGTTTTTTACGCGATTAGAAGAGGTATTTGCTATAATTTCATCTACCCCATTTTCTCTAAATAAACTTAGAAGTTTAATCGACTCTGATATCTTTGAATTATTCATCTAATTAATTAATTTGAATTATAATACCAATAAATTAAATATATATAGGTTTTATGGATACTAATTCTCAGAGAGAATCAATGGAGTATGATGTTGTTATTGTAGGGGCTGGACCTTCCGGTCTTGCAACAGCAATCAAACTCAAACAGCTTAATGCAGATAAAAATGTTTGTATTGTCGAAAAGTCGTCAGAGATTGGAGCTCATATTCTTAGCGGAAATGTTTTTGAAGTAAGGGCATTAGATGAGTTATTGCCTGACTGGAAAGAAATGGAAAGTTGTCCGATCAAAACCAAGGTTTCAAAAGAGAGATTATTATTTCTTTCTGAAAAAGGTAGTTTTAGTTGGCCTACTTGGTTATTGCCGCCTGTTCAACATAATAAAGGAAATTATATTGTAAGTCTTGCTAATTTGTGCCGATGGTTAGCGCAGGTTGCAGAAAATATGGGAGTAGAAATCTATCCTGGTTTTGCAGCATCTGAAATTTTGTTTAATGATGATGACTCAATAAAGGGTATTGCAACAAATGATATGGGTTTAGACATCAATAAAGAAAAAAAAGACTCTTTTGAACCTGGAATTGAACTACATGCTAAAGTAACAATCTTTGCAGAGGGATGTCGCGGACATCTTGGAAAACAGCTAATTAGTAAATATAATTTATCAAAGGATTCAGACCCTCAGCAGTATGGAATTGGGTTAAAGGAAATATGGGAAGTTCCTGAAGAAAATCATGATGAAGGTCTTGTCCTTCATTCAACTGGATGGCCCTTAGATAATAATACTTATGGAGGAAGTTTTTTATATCATGCTGAAAATAAACAAATATTTATTGGTTATGTTATCGGTCTAGATTATTCAAATCCCTATATTTCCCCATTTGAAGAATTTCAAAGATTCAAGACCCACCCATCAATTTCAAAAATACTCAAGAATGGAAAAAGAATTTCATATGGAGCTAGAGCATTAATTGAGGGAGGTCTTCAAAGCTTGCCTAAAATGTCAATGCCAGGAGGACTATTAATAGGGTGTAATGCAGGAACATTAAATATGCCTAAGATAAAAGGAACTCATACTGCAATGAAAAGTGGAATGATTGCTGCTGAAGTAATTAATGATTTAGAGCTTGGCAAAATTGATAATTTGTCAGCATATGAATCTTATTTTAAAGAAAGTTGGGTTTATAAAGAGCTTCACTCGGCTAGGAATGTTAAACCTTTTCTCACAAATTATGGAAGAATTATTGGAACCATATTGACTGGTCTAGATCAAATCTTGTTCAGAGGCAAACTGCCATTTACTTTAAGACATAAACACTCAGATCATGAGACTTTAGTCTCTGCAAAAAATTCAAAAAAAATTGAATATCCCAAACCTGATGGAGTTTTAACTTTTGATAGACCAAGTTCAGTTTATTTAACAGGAACTTTCCATACAGAAAACCAACCTGTCCATCTACATCTCAAAGATCCAGATTTGCCGATAAACTATACACTCGAAGAGTTTGATGAGCCTGCTCAAAGATATTGTCCTGCAGGCGTATATGAGATCCAGCGAGAACAAGATGAAAGCAATCCAAAATTTGTAATAAATAGTCAAAACTGCATTCATTGCAAGACTTGTGATATTAAAGAACCTTCTCAAAACATTAATTGGGTCACACCAGAAGGTGGTGGAGGACCGAAATATTCAAATATGTAGAAGACAATAAATAGAATGTTAAAAAAATTAATTATATTGTTATTTTTCTTCAGTTTGTTTTCTTCAAATTCTTATTCTATAGGTACTAATAAGAGTAGTTTAGAGGTAGGTGATTATCTTGTAGCAAAGATATCAAATAACGAGAATGATTACAGAGTAACAAAAAGATTTTACCATAAAATTCATAAAAAAAATCCGTCAGATTTATTAGCTTTGGATAGGTTATTGCTTTTAAGCTTACTGGAAGGAGACTTTAAGAGTGCAAATCAATATTCTTTTAAGCTTGCTCAAGTAGGCTGTGATAAATCTAACAATGCTTGTTGTAAGAGCAATCAGTCTCCTCAAGGACATCTAGTAAATGGGATTTCTTATTTAAATTCTTATAATTTTGATTTAGCTGATCAAAGTTTTGCAAGTATTTGGCATGGAGATTTATCAAGCACTTCTTTTGTAAGGCTGTTAAGGGCATGGGTATGGGCAAAACCTACAACATTAGATAAAAGTATTGGTTTTATTGATTTAATCTCTTCTGACAGTGATCGTGTAACAACATTACTGCATAAAGCCTTGATATATGATTACACTAATGAGATAGAATTAGCTGAAGTTTATTACGATCAAGTTTTATATCAATCTTCGGATCTTTATATTATTAATTTATACTTAAACTTTTTAACAAGAAACAATCTTCAAGATAAAAAACAGAAAGTTATTAATGAGTTTTTGTCTGAATATGATAGCAACTTAACATCGATCTTGATTAATCAAAATAATAGAAGATTAATTGAAAATCAACTTCAAGGCATCGGCGTTGTTTTTTTTAACTCTCCTTCAATGATAAGAGGTTTAAAACCTGAGCTCATTCATTTAATGCTTCAACTAGCAGCAATAACATCACCTAACTTACATGAAATAAATTTTATGTTAGCAAGTCTTCTAACCTCTCTTGAAGATTATGATAAATCTATAAAAGTTTACAAAGAAATACCAAAAAATCATTATTTAGGTGAGTATGCAACTATTCAAATTTCTGATCTTTATAGTTTAGAAGATAAAAATGAAGATGCTATTAATCATCTTGAAAATTTTTTGAAAACAAGAAATACGTTTGAAGGACTATTAAGTCTAGGAAACTATTATAGATATGATTCAAAATGGGATGAAGCTTCAAGAGTTTATTTAAAAGCAATTGAATTTGGATTAGATATCAATGATAAAAATTTATGGGAAGCTTACTTTAAAGCTGGAATTGCTTATGAAAGATCAGAAAACTGGAAAGAAGCCGAGTCTCATTTTCTGAAAGCTTTAGAGTTGCATTCAGATCAGCCAGATGTTTTAAATTATTTAGGCTACTCTTATATTGATAAAGATATAAATATGGAAACTGCAAAAGGCATGATTGAAAAAGCACTGAATCAGAAGCCTAATGACCCATATATAATTGATAGCATGGCTTGGTACTACTTTAAGACTGAAGCTTATGAAGAAGCT
Organism: uncultured Pelagibacteraceae bacterium; assembly: GCA_902634045.1. Classification (GTDB taxonomy): domain Bacteria; phylum Pseudomonadota; class Alphaproteobacteria; order Pelagibacterales; family AG-422-B15; genus CACPJE01. Next base: position 4,911 of record CACPJE010000024.1, on the reverse strand, counting down.
AAATCTCTTTTAGAATACGCAATAGATTTAATGCCTTATGATCCGATAATTAATGAGCATTATGGAGATGCCTTGTGGAAATCTGGATATAATGTAGAAGCAAGATTTCATTGGTCTAAAGCACTAGAATTAGATCCAGAAGAAGAGACAATTGCAGATATAAAGATTAAAATACTAATAGGTATTTAATTTATTTTGGATTAGTAATTGAAACTTAAATCATTTGCAAAAATTAACCTATTTTTAGAGGTTATAGGTAAATATGAAAACAATTTTCATATGATTAATTCTATAGTAAGCCGAATAGATTTATTTGATGAGGTAGAAATTAAGGAAAGTGAAGAATTGGCCGTTTCTTTTAAGGGACCATTCGCATCTTTTATAGACAATAATAATATTAATTATTTATTTCAAATTCTTAAAGAAGAACACTTAATGAGCCAGACAGGATTTACGGTAACAGTTGATAAAAATATTCCTGTTGGGTCAGGTCTTGGTGGGGGTTCATCAAATGTTGCTGTTATTCTCAATTATTTAGAAAATAAAAGTTATATAAATAAAGAAAAAAAATTATTAATTTCAAGAAAACTAGGTTCAGACATAGAATTTTTCTTGGAGAATGATCCTGCATTATTGTCAGGTAGGGGAAAGGTAAATTCACGATTCAAAATTTTATCAAATAAATTTATACTTCTGGTTTATCCTCAAAAATTTCTTAGCACTAAAGAAGTTTATTCTAAATGTAAAATAATTGATAAAAAATCAGTTTTTGATTTCGGAAAAAAGAATCTATCTCTTGATGAGATTATGAGAAATACCTCAAATTCCCTTGAAGAGAGTGCGATAAATATTTGTAAAGAAATTAATGAAATAAAAAATATCTTTCTAACTGATAAGCAAAGTCAATATGCAAGAATGAGTGGTAGTGGTTCTAGCTACTATGGCATCTATGAAAGTGAAAAAGATGCCAAAAATGCTGAGAAAGATCTTTTAAATCAATATCCTGACTGGTGGACTTGTGTTACCAAGCTAATATAATCATTGCATTCTGGCATTCTTAAACTAAATAATGAAAGATAAAGGTTGTTGGGGTGTAGCCAAGTGGTAAGGCACCGCTTTTTGGTAGCGGCATTCGGAGGTTCGAATCCTCCCACCCCAGCCAGAAAACTAATTATGAGCGATTTTTTAAATAAATATAAATCTGTTTACAACGTTTTTCTAGATAACTGGGATTATCAATCACATTACGTAATGTTTTTAGAAAAGCTATTATATGAAAAAACTATCCTACCAACTCATATAAAGGAAATGATTTTTGCTTATATTTCTAGTTTAAATGGATGTATATATTGCAAAAATATACACGCTGAGATTGCAAAAGAACTTATTGAAGAGATTAAAATTTCTTCTCCATTAGAAGATATAACAATGTCATCAATTGAGAACGAGTATAAGTCTATATTAAAATTTTCTTATAAAGTAAATGAGGACTTGGACTCAATAAATCAAAATGATGTTGATGAAATTCTTGAAAATGGATTTCCTGAAAATGTTATTTCTGAAGTTATAGCAATTTGTAGTGCTGCTCAATATATGAATACTACAGTTAAAGCTCACAATATTCCTGCATTGAATGATAATATGAATGCAGCATCTGTAAAGATGATGATTCAAAAAGGATATCAAGGATTGGCTGAGTATATGATTGATCGTCGCAATAAGTAGCTAAATTAGCACCTTAGTTAAAGAGTAACCAATATAAAAAGCCACTATAGTAATCAAGAACGATGCTAAAGCATACAGTATTGCTAGAAATATACTTCCAGATTCTATCAGTTTAAAAAAATCTAAGTTAAACGATGAGAAGGTTGTAAAGCCACCTAAAAAACCAATAGTAATAAATAATTTTAACTGCTCATTAATAATGATCTTTGATATTAGTAAGTAATAGATAATGCCAATCAAGAAAGCTCCAAGAACATTTACTAATATAGTTCCATACGGGAATGAATTAGAAGAGAGTTTATTAATCTGATCAATTATTAGGTATCTTGATAACGCACCGCATCCACCACCTACGAAAATTGCAATAAATAGATTCATTTTTGATTAGCCTGCAAGATGAGTCATTATACCAAAATGATCACTTGGAAATCGATTATTATTTTTATCTGTTCCTACTAAGATGGTTGATAAAGGGTGACCCAATCCTTTTGAACCAGCTTTTCCAACAAAAATATAGTCAATTCTTCTGTCTGACTCTAAAGTTTTCTTGGCATAGCTATTTTTATTTGACCAAGTAAAACCTAGACTTTCAGGATTTGTCATATTCCAACTATCTCTTAAAACGATTTCTTCAACAGGCTTTCGATGTCCTGTTATCATTCTAATTTCATCACTATTGGGATCAGCATTAAAATCACCACAAAGAATAACAGGAAATTTACTCTTTTTGAGATTGCTAATATATTTTAGAATATACTTTACCTGATCTTCTCTCACATGCTGATGTTCATATTTATAATTAAGATGGGTACACATTATGTCAAGGTTCATTTCTTTGTATAGTATCTGAGCATGTAAAAGTAATCTTTTTTCATCGTACTTCTGTTCAGCTGCCATGTAATTTACTGAGTGATCTTGTATTGGATATTTTGAGATAATTGCATTGCCAAACGCTACACCATCAAAATCAAATGATTTCCCATAAACAAATTCATAACCTAATAGGCTTGCAATTTTATCAGCTTGACTTTCATCTTCTTCCTCCCAAACTTCCTGGAAGCACATAATATCTGGTGTTAATTTTTCTATTTCAGAAAAAATTAATTTCTGTCTTTCTAGGTAATCCTCAAACTTCCACCATAAATTCCAACTCATAACTTTTAAGGTATCATTGTTTTCCTCGATGGTTATTGCATCAGGATCAGGAAAAGATTTTGAAGACATTCAGTTATTATTTGTAAGCTACCATAATTAATTCTGCCACATATGCTGGCTTATCTTGTCCCTCAATCTCTAAAGTTTCTTCAGAAATTACTTGTGTTCCACCATTATCTAGCTCATTTACTTCTTTAACTTTTACAGACATCCTTACTTTTGAGTTAACTGGAACCATATTTATAAATCTGACTTTATTCAAACCATAGTTAATTAACATTTTGGCACCTGTAACAGTCCATACCTGAGCAGCAAGAGGAACAGATAAAGATAAACTCAGAAAGCCATGAGCTATGGTTGATTGTGTGGGCAATTCATTTTTAGCTTTTTCCTCATCAACATGTATCCATTGATGATCATCAGTTGCATCAGCAAAGAGATTTATTCTTTTTTGATCTATCAGCAACCATTCTGAATGGCCTAGATCTTTACCCACGTAATTTTGAACATCGTTTATATCTACTGATAGCATAATAAATTCTCCCAAATAATAATTTTTAAAGTAAAATCATAACGAATAATTATTATATTTATACTGAAAACTATGAAAAATATTAGGCCTACAAGTAAGAATGATTTAGAGCAAATTATCGAATTGCTTGATAGTACTTTTGGCCCTGGTCGATATGCAAGGTCAGTATATAGATTAAGAGAAATGAGACCTTTTGAAGAAAAGTTTTCTTATGTATATGAGTGGAATAATAAAATTCTTGCCAGTATTAGCTACTGCAAAATCATAATAAATCTTAGGTCAAATGGCCTTTTATTAGGACCACTTGCAGTCGAATTAGAGCAGAAAGGCAAAGGATTTGGAGTTCAATTAGTCGATTATACTCTTAGTTTGATTAATGATGACGGGAAGTTTGATTTTGTTATTGTAGTTGGAGATTTGGACTATTACCAAAGATTTGGCTTTAATAGGATTGAGCAAGATATAAGATTTTACGGTCCCGTGGATAAAAATAAACTACTTTTAAAATCTATAAATAAGGAATTATTATTTAAAGAAGCAAAATTTTTAAATTTTTCATAATTGATGAGTGATCAAATAATAAATCTTAAGGGAATTGAAACTATATACGATTTCAACAAAAGAAAGAAAAAAGGAATCCCTCCCGTAGATAAATGGAATCCTCCTTTTTGTGGAGAAATTGACATGCACATATTAAGAAATGGTAAATGGACTTATATGGGTTCAGAAATTAAAAGACCCGCTATGATCAAATTATTTTCAAATATTATTAGATTAGATGATGATGGTCATTATTATTTGGTTACTCCAGTTGAGAAGGTTAGAATTAAAGTAGACGATGTACCTTTTATAGCAGTATCAATGAAAAAAATAAAAGACAAGGGAGTTTGTTGTTTAAGCTTTATGACAAACGTGCAAGACGAAGTAACACTTTCTAAAGAAAATCCGATAGAAATTGTTATTAATGATAACAATGAACCTTCGCCATACATTTTAATCAGAAAGAATCTAAAAGCACTAATATCTCGATCAGTTTATTATGATTTAATCAATATGGCGGAAGAAGAGATTATCAATGATAAAAAATTTCTTGTGATTAAGAGTAATAATATATCATTTAAACTCTACGAAATTAATAATAGTGCTTGATAATAATAAATTGAGAGATCTATTCTTCAAAAAAGAAGACATTACTCACCCTTATTTTAATGAATTATGTTTAGAAAATAAAATTGATAATTCATTGACTGCTGCAGCTGTATTGGTTCCAATTATTTCAAATCAAGAGAGTTACAAAATACTGCTTACTCATAGATCAAAGAAACTTGATGATCATGCCGGTCAGATCAGTTTTCCAGGTGGACGTATAGATAATAGTGATAAGACACCTATAGATACCGCTTTAAGAGAAGCATATGAAGAAATAGGACTTAATGGTAGCTCTGTTGAAATCTTAGGTCACTTGGATGCTTATGCAACAGCAACAGGGTTCAGAATTT
>CACPJE010000023.1 GCA_902634045.1 uncultured Pelagibacteraceae bacterium | reverse complement strand
CTAGATATATGTTACCTTTTTGATTTTTCTTTAATTTAGACTCGTATTCAAAATCATCTAGTCCATTTTCTCCAATGAGGGCAAATTGAGTTTGATCAGGACTTGATCCATCAATAAGTAGTTGTTGCGACATTTAGTAATACCTTTCAGATTGTGCGCTGCTATGTAAGCAGAAGAATATTTATATTTATTAGATAAAATCATTTTTTTTATATCATATAATAGTTGGACCATATTTATATGCTGCGTTAACAAATATCAACTATTTTTAATTATTCGCCAAACCCCTTATGTATGGATGAATATATTTACTAGATTGAAATCAAGTCTTATGATGGCCACAATAATTAAGTACTATTTGGAATGTCTCTAAAATTTAGGATATTTAAATATTTGATATACCTATTAACGGTATTCATTGTATCAACCTTAAGTGTAATTTTCTATTTTCTTACTACTCTCCCAGACTATTCAAGTTTACAAGATTACAGGCCTAATGTTATGACTAGAGTTCATGCTTCTAATGGGTATCTTATAAAAGAATATTCTAGAGAATATAGAATTTTTATTCCAATTGATGACGTACCAAGCAATATAAAAGAAGCATTTATTTCGGCAGAAGATAAAAACTTTTATCAACATTATGGAGTTGATCCGCTGGGTATTATAAGAGCAAGTTTGTACAATATTCAAAATGTTTTCTTAGGTAAAAGACCTCAGGGAGCTTCAACCATTACTCAGCAAGTCGCTAAAAATTTTTTGTTGTCTGATGAGCTTTCTATTTCAAGAAAAATAAAAGAAGCTCTTCTTGCAATCAAAATTGAACAAATTTTATCAAAAGATAGGATACTTGAGCTATATCTAAACCAAATCTATTTAGGAGCAGGAACATACGGTATTGCCGCCGCATCAAATAGATATTTTGATAAAGAACTTTCAAAATTATCAATTCCTGAAGTAGCTTATTTAGCTGCCTTGCCAAAAGCACCAAGTAGGTATCACCCAATTAGAAATTATCAGATAGCTTTAGATAGAAGAAATTGGGTACTAAGAAGAATGTTTTCAAATGAGTATATTTCAGCCAAAGAACTAGAAGAATTTAAGAATGAACCGATAACAACTTTTTTGCATAAAGACAAAGATATTTTTTCATCTGATTATTATTTAGAGTTAATTAGACAGCAGATAATAGAAACTTTTGGTGAAGATTATCTCTATGGAGGTGGGCTGTCAGTTAGAACTTCACTTGATACTAAAGCTCAACTTAAAGCTGACACTGCTTTAAAAGAAGGACTACTTTCTTACGATAAGCGATATGGGTACAGAGGGGTGATCAAAAATGACTCAAGTAAAGATTGGATTGATAAGTTAAACAAAAATGAACTTCCTTACAATTTTCAATTTGCAAAAGTAAGCTTAGTAAATGACAATTTTGCATATTTAGAAACATCGCAGAATATGAAGGGAAAGATTAAATTATCTAATTTACAATGGGCTAGAGAGCATATAATTGGAGGTTATGTTGGTCCTAAGATAAATTCAGCGCATGATGTATTAAAGGAGAACGATATAATTTATATATCAATCAACAAAAGCGGCGACTACATTCTTGAACAAATACCAGAAATCAATGGAGGCATAGTTGTAATGGATCCCCATTCAGGCCGAGTTGTTGCTTTATCTGGAGGATTTGATTTTGACATAAGTAATTTTAATCGTGCTTCTCAAGCAATGAGGCAGCCAGGCTCAGCATTTAAACCATTTGTTTACATATCTGCTTTGGAAAATGGACTTCAACCAAATAGTTTAATTCTTGATGCCCCATTTGTTGTAGATCAAGGAGAAAGATTGGGCAAATGGAAGCCAGAGAATTACGGAAAGAAATTTTATGGGCCTTCTCCGCTCAGAAAAGGAATCGAAAATTCAAGAAATCTTATGACAATCAGAATTGCCCAGTATTTAGGTATGGATAAGATAAGTGAAATAGCTAATAGAGTTGATATTATGAATGATATGCCTGAAGTTTTATCAATGGCTTTGGGAGCTGGAGAAACTACATTAATAGAATTAACCTCTGCTTATGCATCATTTGTCAATGGCGGCAAGAAGATAAGTCCTATAATGATAGATAGAATTCAAGACAGAAGAGGAAAAAATATTTTCCTTGCAGATTTTGGAACATGTTCTAACTGCTCAGATCCATTTATCGCAGAAAATCCAATTCCGATTTTTAAAAATAATAATGAGCAAATATTTGATCCGATTAATAGTTATCAGATGGTTTCGATTCTTAAAGGGGCTGTAGACCGAGGAACTGGAAGAAAAACAAAAATTACAGGGTTTGAAATAGGAGGTAAAACTGGAACAACTAATAAAAATACAGATGCTTGGTTCATTGGATTCACTTCAGAACTGATTATTGGCGTCTATGCAGGATTTGATAAACCGAGAACACTTGGAAAACGTGAAACTGGCTCATCTGTTGCAGTGCCTATTTTTAAGGATTTTTTAACAGATTACTATAGTGAAAAACGAGCTCTTCCTTTCAAGATACCAAAAGGAGTTGAGCTAATTCAGGTACATATTGATACAGGAGAAGTTAGTTTTGAAGTTGATGGTGACAAAACAATCTATGAAGCTTTTCGTAAAAGTGATAAATTAGATATTAAAAATAAAACTCTTGTAGGCTCAGAAGGATTTAAAATAATTCAGATTGAAGAAGAGTTAGATGATGGAATAGTAATATACTAATGGAAAACGAATTAAAAAACTTAATTACTCTGGCTTCAGAAAAATTTTCTCTGATTAGGAGGCATCTTTGACTCTGAGGATGCAAGATCCAAACTTCAAAAATTAAAACTTAAAAGTGAGGAAGTAGATTTTTGGTCAAATTCTGAAGAGGCTAAAGAGGTAATGCGAGAGATTAGTGAGTTAGAAAACAATAATGAAACTATCAGAGAACTTGACGAAAAATTAATTAGTATTAATGAATTCTCATCATTGGCAATTGAAGAAAGTGATGACAAGTCAATAAACGATTGCTTTATTGAAATTAAAGAAATTATTTCTGAAATAGAGTCTCATGAATTTAAGCTTAAATTTAATGGTGAAGCTGATGCAAAAAGTTGTTACATAGAAATTCATGCTGGAGCAGGAGGGACAGAAAGTCAAGATTGGGCTCAAATGCTCTTAAGGATGTATTCAAGATGGTCAGAAAAAAAAGACTTTAGTTTTAAAATAATGCATGAAACTCCTGGCGAAGAAGCTGGCATAAAATCATGTACAGCTTTGATTAATGGTTCTTATGCATTTGGATATTTAAAAAGAGAATCTGGTGTTCATAGATTAGTTAGAATTTCACCTTTTGACTCAAATTCAAGAAGACATACTAGCTTTTCTAGTGTTTGGATTTCTCCCTTTGTTGATGAAAATGTTCAAATAGATATCCAAGAAAAAGATCTAAGAGTAGATACATTTAGAGCTTCAGGAGCTGGCGGTCAGCATGTCAATACAACTGACAGTGCAATAAGAATAACCCATTCTCCATCAGGAATTGTTGTACAATGTCAAAATGAAAGATCTCAGCATAAAAATCGTGCAACTGCTATGAATATGTTAAAATCAAAACTATATGAGATTGAAATAAAGAAACTTGAATCTGACAGAAAAGAAATTGAAGGAGAAAAATCAGAAATTGGATGGGGAAGTCAAATTAGATCATATGTACTTCATCCTTACAGGATGGTTAAAGATTTAAGAAGTAATTATGAAGATGCTGATCCAGATTCAGTTTTGGATGGAAATATCGATAAACTGATTTTTTCAAATTTAATATCGTAGAAATGAACAAGTATTTTAAATATTTCTTAATTTCAATTACTGCATTAATATTTTCTTTTTTAATATTAATTATTTCGCTTTTATCAATAATCTATTTTAAAGGACTTTCACTTGATCCATTTAATGAATATATAGGAAAAAATATTTCCAATTTTGAACCAGGATCTGAATTAAAATATAAAAATGCCATAATTAAATACAATAAGCAAAAAGGATTTCATTTTGAAGCTAAGCAATTAATTTATCTTAATAGCAATAATAGTTATTCTTTCAATATAGATTCTTTATTGATTGATTTTGATTTCCTATCTTTAATTACTAATCCCAAACAGAATATAAAATTTAATATTGATCAAATTAAAATATTTGATGCAAATTTAGTTCAAATATCAGAAGTTGATAACTTATCTGCATATATAGAAAATGAGAGATCAATTAAGCTAGATATTAAAAAAATTAATTATTTAGACCTTCAAACAAAGGCTTCTTTAGAATATTTATCTGCTGATATACGTAATAAAAAAGATACGATATTAAATATAGGCAATATTAGATATGAAGATCTAGGATCTAAATTTTCATTAGAATTAATTTCATCTTTAATAAGACTAGATATCAAATCTTTAATCAATTCTGAAAAGTCAAATTTTTATCTTAAGAGTGAATTGTCAATTGAAGACAGTAGTAGTTATAATTTTGAAGCGGAGTTTCATCAGGATAAAAACAAGTTAGTTGTTAATGAGTTTATTGGAGATGATATATATTTAAGTGAGCAGGGAGATATAGTTTTACTTGAAGGCCTTAATAAAATATCAGTTAAATTAGATTTTCGAGCAAAGGCCGATGCCTTCAATCAATTGATTGGTGAAAGATCAGATTTAGATGTCAAAGATTTTATTGACGGATTTATTGGATGGCAAAATTTTAATTTAAAAGCAGTATTTAGTATGGATGAAGGGCATTATCAAACCGTTGATGATTCTAGCCTGAATCTATCTGGAATTTATGATTTTAGAAAAGTTGAATTACCTGATTCATTGTATGCCTATTTAGAAGACCCAACAATTTATGACTTAAATATTACTAAGAAAAAAAATTCATATGATTTTAAAATAAATAATTTAAAAAATGATTTTATTAAGCTGAATCATGGCAGTGCATTAATTCTTGAAGATAATTTTAGCCATGCATCTATTTTATTTATTACTTCGATTAAAAAAGAATTAGTTTTAAATTATATAAAAGGAAGTCTTTCACAAAGAGAGGCAAATAATAATAAATTATATGATTTTTTAAATAAAAATCTTTATCCAAATCAAGAAATGACTCTAAGTTTCGAATTAGAGCCAAATAGCAATGATATAATCAAAAGTGTAAAAAATATTAATGTTAAGTCAAAAGGTAAATTTGATTCCAATTATATTTTTGACGACAATAAAAATCCAAATTACATCATTGGAATGGTTGATTATGAATTAGCAATAGATAATTTGAAAAGTAAAAATATTTTACTTAAATGTGAAATAGATTTGGGCAATACCGAAGCCTTCATAAGACAAATTAATCTTAAAAAGAAGAAATCAGAATCTCTTATATTAAGTATCTCTGGATATTTTAAAAATTTAGATGATAGTACTTTTATAATTAAATCAGTTGACAGTGATTATGATATATACGGTGAGTTAACATTATCTAATACTAATCACATTTCTGTAAGTGATTTTACAATCAATAATGATAGAAATATAGATTTGATCATGTCAGGTGATTTATCTAAAAGAATTTTAAACCTTGATATTAGAGGAAACGTAATTGACTTATCTCAGAATAAAGTTGAAGTTAATAATAAGAAAAAAGATTACTATCTCGATACAGAAAATTACAGCATACAGACGGATCATGTTATTTTTAATGGTCCAGTTAAAGTTAATAATTTTAAAGCTGACATTACTAAGCAAAAGTCAATTTTATCTGTTCAAAGCTCAGCATCATTTGGTGATCATAAACTAAGTTATTCAAGAGAAAAAAATAGTGAGATTGATAAAAACATAATTATATCTAACGATATTACTCATTTCGTGGGAGATTCGCATGCCGCAAAAAAACTTTTGAGTGATGGATCAATGGAACTGACTTCTATAAGAAACCTTAAAAATCTTCAAGCAGATGTAAATATTAAATTAGATGATTTTGTATTAATAGATACTCCTGTTTCATTAAAACTACTTTCACTACCTTCAATTTCTGGATTGGTAAGTATAGCAGAAGGTGAGCCCGGCATTCGTTTCGGTTATGGAGAAATCAAATATATAGAGACTAAGGAATCATATTCAGATATAGAAGCTTTTGCAGTAAGTGACAGTCTTGGCTTAGTAATGGATGGAAGCATAGATAGAACAAATAAGATTATTGATATGAAAGGTGAAATTAGCCCAATGCACTTAGTCAATGCCATAATTCAAAAATTACCTATTATAGGAAATATACTCGTAGGTGATGAGGGTGAAGGAATGTTTTCAATAGATTTTCAATTAACTGGAAAACAAGACAATCCAGATGTTGATTCTGTTCCTTTATCAATTATTAAACCAAGAATTATTGAGAGAGCTATAGAACTAGTTGAGCAGAATAATTAGCTATTTTAAAATGATTCTAAAGTGTTTCTTTTTTCCTACACTAATTAGAAGTTCTTTGTTTTTAATTATTTCTTCTTCTAAAACCACTGTCATTTCATCTTTGACCAATATTCTATTTTTTTTCACACCATTTCCACGTATTAATTTTCTACTCTCACTTTTTGATTTAGAAAAACCTACTTTAACAATTAATTCATAAATAAAGATTTTTTTATTAAAATCACTATGTTTTAAAGTTAAAGTTGGAAGATCATCAGATATGCTTTTATGAGAAAAAATTTTGTTCGCTGCCTCTTTAGCTTTTTTAGCATTTTCTTTACCGTGCAATAAAGTAGTAGCTTCATCTGCAAGTAAAGATTTTAGTTTATTGATATCGATAGATTTAGAATTTTCGAATTCTTTAATTTTACTTATATCAATGTCAGTGAATAATTTTATAAACTTTAATACATCTCGATCATCTACATTTCTCCAAAATTGCCAGTAATCATAGGAGGATAAAAGTTTTTCATCCAGCCATACAGCACCATCTGCAGTTTTACCCATTTTTTCTCCATTCGCATTTGTTAATAATGGAGTTGTTAGCCCAAAAGAATTTTTACTTTTTGTTCTTCTTATTAACTCTACTCCATTTATAATATTTCCCCATTGGTCTGATCCTCCTATTTGAAGTATACATTTATCTCTTATGAATAATTCATAGAAGTCATAAGCTTGGAAGATCATGTAATTAAACTCTACAAAACTCAATGACTGTTCGCGATCAAGTCTTAGTTTTACGCTATCAAATGATAACATTTTATTAATTGTAAAGTGTTTACCAAAGTCTCTAAGAAAATCTACATAATTTAACTTATTAAGCCATTTAGAGTTATCTCTATAAATTGCTTTATTGTCATTTGATTTAAATGTTAGAAATTTGTTGAAAACTTTTTTTAAATTATTTGCATTTTCATCAATTTCTTTTTCAGTTAACATTTTCCTTGTTGCGTCTTTTCCAGAAGGATCACCTATTCTTGTTGTACCTTTCCCAATTAATACAATAGGCGTATGTCCATATTTTTGGAATAGTCTCATAATCATAATTTGGATCAAGCTGCCAACATGTAAAGATTCAGCCGTACAATCAAATCCGATATAAAGATTAATTGACTTTTTCTTAATAGTTTTAATCAGAGCAATTTCATCAGTACACTGATTTACAAATCCCCTAAATTTTAGTTCTTCAAATAATGTCATTTGTATCTATTCATATACTATGCATATAATATATAAACTTACAATTTTGATTATATGAAGAAAGACAAGTTTTTTGCTATTGGCGTAATGAGCGGCACTTCATTTGATGGCATTGATATTTCATTAATATCATCAGATGGAAAGAATCATTTTAGGCCGATAAAGTCTTCTTTCTACAAATTTCGATCAATAATAAGACAAAAACTGTCTCAGATTTCCATAAATTTTAATGATAACCAATACAAAATAGGTCTAATTCACTCACTTGAATCTGAGATTACTCAAGAATATGTTAAATCTATAAAAAAATTTATTTTAAAAAATAGATTAAGAAAAATTGATTTAGTAGGAATACATGGTCAAACTATTTTCCATGACCCACGAAAGAAAATTTCTTTACAACTTTGCGATCCAAAAATTTTAAATAAAGAATTAAAAATAAAAATTATTTATGATTTTCGTCAAAACGATCTGAAGTTTGGCGGAGAGGGAGCTCCACTGGTTCCAATATTCCATAAAATGCTTGTTAATTATTTAAATTTAAAAGGAAGTATAATCTTTATAAATATAGGTGGAATATCAAACCTAACATATGTTTCCAAGAGGGGAAAGCTAACGGCTTATGATACAGGTCCGGGCATGGCTATATTAGATCAGTATGTTTTTTTCAAAAAGAGAAAAAAATTTGATCATAATGGTGATTTCAGTTTAAGAGGAAAAGTTAATAAAAAAATACTTACTTCTATTTTAAGAGATAAATATTTTGGTATTAAATCACCCAAGTCTCTTGATAAACAATACTTTTCCATACTACCATTTAAAAAATTAAATTTCTATGATGCTTGTGCAACAATCTCGTCTTTTACAGGAAATTCTATATTAAGAGAAATAAAAAAATTTAAAGTTGATAAAATTATTGTTTCTGGAGGAGGAATTAAAAATAAATATATTTATAATATTCTAAAAGAAAATTTAGGTTCTAAGTTTTCTATAATAAATGAATTAAAACTTGACAAGAATTTTATTGAATCCCAGGCATTTGCATATTTAGCTATTAGAAGACTAAAACAATTACCTATTTCTTACCCTGAAACAACCAATGTATCCCGCCCAGTTACAGGTGGGAAGATTATTAATTATCTATAACGAGAATTTAATTCTCTTTCAACATAGGAGGAAACTATTTTATTTAGTTTATGTATTTCATTATCATAAAAATGATTTGCCCCTGAAATCTCTTCATAATCTATAACTATATTTTTCTGAGATTGCAATTTTTGTGCCAATCGATTTGTATCTTCTAGTGGAACTAATTCATCTTTTTTTCCTTGTATAATTATTCCTGAAGCAGGACAGGGTGCAAGAAAATTAAAATCATATAGGTTCGGTTGAGGAGATATGCTTACAAACCTTGTTATTTCAGGTCTTCTCATAAGTAACTGCATGCATAGCAGTGCTCCGAAAGAGAATCCTGCTACCCAGCATTGATTTGCATTAGGATTTTGTCTTTGTATCCAGTCAAGTCCCGCGGCAGCGTCTGCAAGCTCTCCAAGACCATTATCAAACTTTCCCTCACTCTTACCAACGCCTCTAAAATTAAATCTAAAAGTTGAAAAACCTAAATCATCAAAAATATTAAACAATTCCAAGACAATTGGATTATTCATTGTTCCGCCATAAAGTGGGTGCGGATGCAGTATTAATGCAACAGGAGGATTCAACGATTGGCCTTTTTTGTACTTTCCTACAAGCTTGCCATCAGGACCTGTGATAACTACCTCTTTTACTTGATTATTCATAAAATTGACTTAGATAATTAATAGTTGACTAAAATGGTTGGTTATTATACTTAACCTCTTAGACGGTATACTAAATTTAACACTTAAAATTCAAGGCTTTTTTTAAAGATGACTAAAATCATTGAATTAATTGACTCTTATATTGATAGAGATCCTGCTGCTAAGGGCCGATTTGAAACAATTTTAACTTCTCCAGGGCTACACGCACTTGCTTTTTATAAAATTTCAAACTTCATATGGTCAATCAAATTGTATGTTATTGCTAGAGCTATCTCTTATATTGGACGTATAATTACTGGAATAGAGATTCATCCAGCTGCAAAAATTGGTTCACGGTTCTTCATTGATCATGGAATGGGCGTTGTGATTGGAGAGACAGCCGAAGTAGGTGATGATGTAACCATGTATCATGGAGTAACGCTTGGTGGAGTTTCACCGAGTGAAGACAGTGCTAGCCAAAAAGATAAAAAGAGACATCCAACCCTAAAAAATAATGTAGTTATAGGATCAGGTGCTCAAATTTTAGGACCTATTACTATTGGTGAAAACTCTAAAATCGGATCTAATTCTGTTGTCTCGAAAGATGTTGAAGATAATAAAAGTGTAGTAGGGAATCCAGCTAGATATACAGTTTCAACTTCATCAGGAACAAAAAAATTTAGAGCTTATGGTTTAAGTAAAGGTGATGACAGCAGGAATGCTCAAGTTTTACAGTTAGAAAAAGATAATTTTGAATTAAGTGAGAGAGTAAAAAAATTAGAAGAAATCTTGAAAAATAAATTATGAAAATTACATCAAAAGGAAGATACGCAGTTTTAGCAATGGTAGACGTCGCAAGGCATAGCGGTGATTCTCCATGTAATTTAACTGATGTTTCTATAAGACAAAATATTTCGTTGCCTTATTTGGAAAGAATTTTTAATGATTTAAAAAAAGCTAAATTAGTTGAAAGTCAAAAGGGCCCTGGAGGTGGATACCGCTTATCAAAAGGCTCAAATCAAATTCAAATATTAGAAATATTTAATGCAATTGATGAAAAGATTAAGGCAACTGGTTGCTCAAATAATCCGAATGATTTTTGTACTGGCAAAGGAACAAGATGCTTAACACATGGCCTGTGGCAAGATTTAGAAAATCTTATAGGCAATTATCTTCAATCAATATCACTAAATGATTTAGTTGAAGGAAATAATAGAGTGAAAGACATTAAAATATAATGAACAAATTAAATAAAGATAATTTTAAACAGGACTCCTATAAGCATGGATTTGTTACTGACATCGAAAGTGAAAAAATTCCTAAAGGCTTAAATGAGGAGATAGTAAAAATTATTTCACAGAAAAAAAATGAACCAGATTGGATGCTTGAGTGGAGGCTTAAGGCTTTTAAAAGATTAGAAGCTATGAAGAAGCCTGAATGGGCTAATGTGAAATTTGATGATATAGACTTTCAAGATATTTATTACTATTCATCGCCAAAAGGCTTTGAAGATAAACCTAAGTCTCTAGATGAAGTTGATCCAAAACTAATAGAAACATATGAGAAATTAGGAATTCCATTAAATGAACAAAAAGTCTTAGCTGGAGTTGCTGTTGATGCCGTATTTGATAGTGTTTCTGTTGCCACAACATTTAAAGAAAAATTAAATGAAATGGGAGTTATTTTTTGTCCTATCTCAGAAGCTGTGCAAAAACATCCAGAGTTAGTTAAAAAATATTTAGGTTCAGTGATACCTATTACTGACCATTTCTACGCTACATTAAATTCTGCTGTTTTTAGTGATGGCTCCTTTGTCTATGTTCCTAAAGGAGTTAAGTGCCCAATGGAGCTATCTACTTACTTTAGGATCAATGAATCAGAGACCGGACAATTTGAAAGAACTTTAATTATTGCTGATGAAGGTAGCTATGTAAGCTATCTTGAAGGCTGTACTGCCCCTATGAGAGATGAAAATCAACTTCATGCTGCTAATGTAGAACTTATAGCACTTGATAATGCTGAGATAAAATATTCAACAGTTCAAAATTGGTATCCTGGAGACGAGAATGGCAAAGGAGGAATATACAATTTTGTAACTAAGCGGGGACTTTGTAAGGGCAAAAACTCAAAAATATCATGGACTCAAATTGAAACTGGATCTGCTATTACATGGAAGTATCCCAGCTGCATTCTAAGAGGTGATAATTCTATAGGTGAGTTTTATTCAGTGGCTATTACTAATAATTATCAGCAAGCAGATACTGGAACAAAAATGATTCATTTAGGAAAAAATACTAAAAGTAAAATAATTTCTAAAGGTATTTCGGCTGGTAAATCATCAAATACTTATAGGGGTCTGGTAAAATTTAATCGAAAAGCGAAGAATGCAAAAAATATTACCCAATGTGATTCATTGTTAGTTGGCGATAGATGTAGTGCCAACACAATCCCTCTAACAGA
The DNA here is from genome assembly GCA_902634045.1 of uncultured Pelagibacteraceae bacterium. Lineage (GTDB taxonomy): Bacteria > Pseudomonadota > Alphaproteobacteria > Pelagibacterales > AG-422-B15 > CACPJE01. The sequence continues at coordinate 1,255 of CACPJE010000023.1, read as the reverse complement.
AAATAATTGCAATTCTTCATCTATTGAACACGAAGCTACAACTTCAAAAATTAGTGATGAACAATTGTTTTATTGTATGCAAAGAGGATTAGACGCTGAAGAGGCACAAAGTTTAATAGTTAATGGATTTTGTAAAGAAGTTTTACAAAAATTACCAATGGAATTTGCTGTTGAAGCTCAAAAGCTAGTTAGCATTAGTTTAGAAGGAAGCGTCGGATAATATGCTAAACATAAGCAAATTAGAAGTATCAGTTGAAGACAATAAGATATTAAAAGGCCTAGATCTCTCTATTGGTTCAGGAGAGGTACATGCAATAATGGGTCCCAACGGATCTGGAAAAAGCACAATAGCTCATACTTTAGCTGGAAATCCAAACTATACAATTGAATCAGGAAATGTTTTATTTAAAGAGAAGGATTTACTTAGCTTAGATCCCTCCGAGAGATCGTTAGAAGGTTTATTTTTAGCATTTCAATATCCAATTGAGTTGCCAGGAGTTTCTAATGCCTCATATCTTAAGCAAATTGTCAATGTACATAGGAAATATAAAGGCAAAGATCCCATTGATGCTAGTGAGTTTCTTAAAATATTAAAAGAGAAATCAAGTAACTTAAATATTCCAATAGATATGCATAGTAGGTTTGTAAATACTGGTTTTTCAGGAGGAGAAAAGAAGAAGAATGAAGTATTACAAATGGACCTACTTAATCCTGATTTAGTCATAATGGATGAGACAGATTCAGGATTAGACGTTGATGCGTTAAGGCAAACATCAGAAGCAGTTAACCAGCTTCGCTCTTCAAACAGATCTTTTATTATAATTACTCACTATTTACGATTACTTGAGTACATTGAGCCTGATTACGTTCATGTATTTCAGGATGGTAAAATTATTCAATCTGGAGGCAAAGAACTTGCAAATAAAATAGATACAGAAGGATATGCAACCTGATGAATAAATTAAATTCTAAAATTAGTACCCAAGATTGTTTTATCGAAGTTGTCAGCGATGATGTAATAATTACTAATAATTGTAATGAAATTAAGCATCAGGTTTCAGAAAATAAAGGGTGTATTTATTTAGATATTAGAGTTTCAGAGTCAAAAATAATACCAAGAATTACATTTAAGATTAAAAGAGAAGATTTTATTAGTATCCAGTTAAAATTAACTTTATTGAATGGTGCTAAATTAGAAATTTTGGATGAGTCTGAATACATGCATGGAACTAAAATGGAATTTATTACTGAATTA
>CACPJE010000022.1 GCA_902634045.1 uncultured Pelagibacteraceae bacterium | reverse complement strand
AAGAGTATCGATCTTACAGAGGAGTTGATGTTGTTCGACAAGGAGGGGATTTGCCTCTAAATTTTTGGACTTATAGAAATGGAAATGTTGACCTTGCACAAGGTACTCTTGAAATTGAAGAAGATGGTCATAAGAAAGTTTATGATCTTGGAACTCAGACATGCCCTGAACCAAAAGATGATTTTGTAGCACCTTGTTGGAGAGCTGGTGAAGTTATTTATCAAAGATGTATAGAAGAAGGATTTGATGTAACGGAGTGTAAATCAAGAGAGGAAGTGACAAGAACTGCTGCAGCTGATAGGCAGCGTGATGGATTTAAAGTTGTTCCAAATTATTCTGAATCAGAAAAAGGAACTTCAGGACAATGCACTGATTGTTATAGTCCTCCATTGAATCATGTTCCAACTGGTAGCGCTCAATATGGTTTAGCTCTCACTAAATTTAATGAAGATGGATCAAAACATCGCTTTCGTTATGGTTTTATAGGATCGAGTGATAATCACCAGGCCGCACCAGGAAGTGGCTATAAAGAAATTTTTGGTCTTAATCTTGATGGAATTGGACCACCCAATGAATTTTATGACAAAATACTTCATGCAAAAAATTATGTATTAGGCGAAAGTAATTATGACGTTAGAGATGATTATGTTTCTGATGATGAACCTGTTCTTTATGACCCTGCTGATGTTAGACTTGGATTTAATACTATAGAATTCGAGAGACAACGTGGGTTCTTCACTACTGGTGGTCTTGCAGCCGTACATTCGGAAGGCCGCTCAAAAGAAGAAATTTGGGAGGCATTAAAAAGAAAAGAAACCTATGCAACAAGTGGACCAAGAATTTTATTATGGTTTAATCTTATCAGTAGCGGATTAAATGTCCCGATGGGCTCTTCGGTTGAGATCCATGATGTGCCTAAATTTGAAGTTAAAGCTATGGGATCATTTAAACAAAAACCTGGCTGCCCAGAGGATGCTTACACTGCTCTTGGAGAGGAAAGAGTTGAAGAACTATGTTATGACGAGTGTTATAACCCATCAGATGAGCGAAGAAAAATAACTAGAATAGAGGTAATTAGGGTTATGCCTCAAGAATATGAGGATCAACCTATTGATGATCGTATTCAAGATACTTGGAAAGTTCACAATTGTGATACTTCTGAGATTGGATGTAGCTTTACCTTTCAAGATACTGAGTTCCTTAATGGTAAGCAGGATGTAAGTTATTATGTGCGTGCTATTGAAGAGCCTACGCCCACTATCAATGTAAAGGGAGGTTTTTGTAAGCGTGAAGAAAATGGTAAATGTGTGGAATTTAAGTTATGCACGCAAGATTGGAAACATCCTCGAGATGTAGAATCATGTTCTGAAGAAGGTGAGCATAGAGCATGGTCTTCTCCTATATATGTAGATTATTTATAATTTAATTTTATATTTATAAATTATCATTTTATCTTGATTGACAGATTGGCATGTAATCCTGATTGAGCATTACTGCTGATCTGAAATATTTCTTCTTATCTAATTAATTATAAATGGAGAAATAAAATGTTAAAAAAAGTACTTTCTTTAGCAGTAATTTTTTCGTCACTAACTATTTCTACGGCTTTTGCTGAAGTAGCAGAAGAAACAGCGTACATATTGAATAGCTTCTTATTCCTTGTATCTGGATTTTTAGTGATGTTAATGGCACTTGGTTTTTGTTTATTAGAATCAGGTTTGGTTACATCTAAAAGTGTTTCCGCTATCGCTGCAAAAAACATAGGATTATACTCAATAGCGGGCTTAATGTTCTGGGTGGTTGGATATAATTTAGCATATGATATGGGAGCCAGTGGCTTAATTGGCTCATTTACTACTTGGTCTGACGCGTATACCGCTGAAACAGCTTCTGTCAGTGATGGATATGCAGCTACGTCTGATTGGTTTTTTCAAATGGTATTCTGTGCTACTACAGTTTCAATTGTTTCAGGGACTTTAGCTGAGAGAATTAAAATTTGGCCTTTCTTCCTATTTGCTGCAATTTTGACAGGATTTATTTATCCAATTGTAATGGGTTGGGAATGGGGCGCAGGTTGGTTAGATCAACTTGGGTTCTCTGATTTTGCTGGTTCAACTCTTGTGCATGCTACAGGTGGTGCAGCTGCTCTTGCTGGCGCTATTGTACTTGGACCAAGATATGGAAGATTCGATAATGGTAAACTTGTTCCATTTGCGAGCTCTTCCATTCCTTTGGCTACAGCTGGTACGTTTATCCTTTGGTTTGGATGGTTTGGTTTTAATGGAGGCTCTCAATTAGCAATGGGTTCATTTGATGATATAAACCAAATCGGAGCTATCTATGTGAATACGAATCTTGCTGCGGCTGCTGGTGTTATGACTTGTGCAGGAGTGACAAGGTTGCTGAGAGGTAAAACAGATGTTGTTATGATGTTGAACGGTGCCCTTGGTGGTCTAGTCGCTATCACCGCTGAACCTTTAGCACCTTCTCCAGCCTTGGCAATACTAATTGGAGCTGCTGGTGGCGCAATCGTTATAATTGGTACTGAAATCTTAAATAGTCTAAAAATAGATGATGTTGTTGGAGCAATACCAGTGCATATGTTTGCAGGTATATTTGGAACAATTGTCGTTCCACTGTCTAACAGCGATGCTACATTTAGCATTCAACTTTTAGGAACTTTATCAATTGTAGTATTTGTTTTCGTAGTCTCATTTATAGTCTGGAAGATTATGAGTATGACTATGGGAATCAGACTAAGTGATGAAGCTCAAAAAGAAGGTACAGATATAGTTGAGACAGGTGTAATAGCCTACTCAATAAGAGACTAATCTCATATATCAATATAGGCCCCCAAAATTTACAATAAAAAATTGGGGGCCTCTCCTATTTAGGTGCATGGTTTCTGCCATAATGGCAGAAAATGAAAGTTGTTTGGGTGCTTAGAATACAGTTTCCTCTATTTATTATATCAAATATTTAAGGGGAAAAATTAATGATAAAAAAAACGTTATTATTTTTAACAATATTCTTAAGTTTTGGTGCAACTTCAGCTTATGCAGGAGTTGATGCCGAAGTAGCTTATATTTTTAATACCTTCTCATTTTTGGTTTGTGGTTTCCTAGTTATGTGGATGGCAGCAGGTTTCTGTATGCTAGAGTCCGGACTAGTAACTACAAGAAGTGTTTCAACTATAGCAGCTAAAAATATAGGAAAATTTGCCATAGTTTGTGTAGTATTCTATCTAGTTGGATACAATTTAGGATATGACATTCCTAAAGGTGGATATATAGGTTCATTTTCAATATGGACTGACACTTCCTCATTAGAACAAGGATACTCCGGAGCATCAGATTGGTTTTTTCAAGCCTTATTTGTATGTGCAACCGTTTCAATTGTTTCAGGAGCAGTTGCTGAACGAATTAAAATATGGCCATTTTTTATTTTCGCAGCAATTCTTGGAGGAATAATTTATCCAATTCAAATGGGTTGGGAATGGGGCGGAGGTTGGCTCGATGATCTCGGCTTTGCTGATTTTGCAGGTTCAACTCTAGTTCATGCATGTGGTGGAGCAGCGGCCTTAGCAGGAATAATTTTATTAGGTCCACGTTTAGGTAGATTTACAGATGATGGAAGTCCGGCAAACATGGAACCTTTTGCAGCTTCATCAATACCACTAGTTGTCCTAGGAACATTTATTCTTTGGATGGGATGGTATGGATTTAACGGCGGATCTCAATTAGCACTTGGTTCATTTGAAGACTCTACTGCGATGTCAAAAATATTTATGAATACTCAGCTTGCAGGTTGCGGTGGGTGTATCGCTGGTGCAGCTATAACCAGAATTGTTGGAGGGAAGACTGATATTATCATGATGTTGAATGGAGCACTTGCTGGATTAGTATCCATAACTGCAGAACCATTAATGCCAAGTCCACTTGCAGCAATTATAATTGGTGCAGTTGGAGGCTTGATAATGTATTTAGGAACAAATTTACTTAACTCACTTAAACTCGATGATGTTGTTGGAGCTATACCAGTACATATGTTTGCTGGTATTTGGGGTACAATGATTGTTCCATTTTCAAACCCAGAAACATCTTATGTTACTCAGTTTATAGGCGTTGCTTCTGTCATCGCTTTTGTTTTTATCTTTTCTTACATAGTGATTTCAATTATCAAGGCTACTATTGGCCTGAGAATTAGTGAAGAAGCTGAGAAACTTGGAACGGATAAAGCAGAAGTAGGTGTAATTGCTTACTCAATTAGAGACTAAGTATTAAGTTCTAATTTAAAACGGGTCCATATTAATATCCCCTCATTTTTTCTTTGGACCCGTTTTAACCCTAAAATTATTAGTAAATTCCCTGATTTTATAATTTAATTTTAAGATCGAAAGTGTTCTATGATTCCATTAATTGAGTGATAGGATATTTTCTCTTTTAGAAGTACAAGGGATATTTAAATGAGATTATCATCTTTAATTAAGGACAAAAATGTTGTTAACGGATTGCCATCAGCAGCATATACAGATGAAAAATTTTTAGATTTAGAAGCAAACACAGTATTTGCAGAAAACTGGGCCTTCGTTGGATTTGTTCATGAGTTAGTTAAACCAGGAGATATATTACCAGTTATTCTAGCTGGCAAACCAATCATCTTAGTAAGAAATATTAAGGATGAAATTGTTGCATTCCATAATGTTTGTAGACATCGATGTTTGAAACTTGTGGATAAACCAAAAAATACTGGCAAGTTAATTCGTTGTCCTTATCATTCTTGGACCTATGATCTAGATGGGAAATTAATTTCATCTCCACATTTTGGTGGAACAGATAACCATGAACCAAAAGGTTTTGACCCAAAAAAATATGGTTTAGAGACTATAAGAATTAAATTATGGCATGATTGGATTTTTGTTAATCTAAACAAGAAAGCGCCTTCTTTCGAAAAATATATTAAGAAAATATCTAAACAACTTAAAGGTATTAACCTGAATAAAATTAAGCCTGTTGCAACTCTAAATTTTGGTGAGGTAGCAACTAATTGGAAATTTTTGGTTGAGAATTATGTTGAACCTTATCATGTTCAGTTTGTGCACAAGACTACTACCAGTCAGCCATTAAAAGATCACTATACTATCGTTGATGGAAATTGTTTTGGTAGCGGTGTGGATTTAAACGAAGAAAATACATCAAGTGCTAATTTATCAGTTAGTTCTCGATATTTATCTTTATTTCCAAATTTTATTATTGGAACTTATTACCCTAATCAAATAGGTGTTCATTTAAATCTACCCATAGACTCAGGTCGCACAATTCAAAAGAGAATAATCTATTCAACAAATGGATATAAGATGACTACGAAAGAAGCTAATAGTCTTAAAAAATTGTGGTGGGATGTGCATAAGGAAGATCATGAAATCTGTGAAAGACTTCAATTAGGTCGCGCTTCACCTGTAGCAGCCAAGGGAGGAGTTCTATCTCCTTACTGGGAAAAAAGTGTTCGTGCATTTCATAAACATGTGATTAAATCTGTAATGAAATCAACAAAAAAAAGAAGAGATATAGCCAGTGCCTGACGTACAAATAAATTCTGGATTTAGATTAGCACATACTATGTTAAGAGTTCTTGATCTTGAGTCATCACTAAAGTTTTATTGTGATATATTAGGTATGCAAGTTCTTAGAAGAACTGATTACCCCGATGGTAGATTTACTAATACCTTCATTGGTTACGGACCCGAGACAGAATTTCCAGCATTAGAATTAACTTATAATTGGGATCAAAAAGAGAGTTATAACAAAGGAGATGGATGGGGTCATATATGTATTGAAACCCCAGATGTTTATAAGGCTTGTGAAGAGCTTGCAGCAATAGGAGTCAAGATTACTCGTCCACCAGGTCCAATGAAACATGGCACGCGTGTTATCGCATTTTGTGAAGATCCTGATGGTTATAAGGTAGAATTAAATGAAACCATAGCAAAGGAAAAATAGTTATGTCAAATAAACCACAATTGTATAAGTTTTCAGAAATTGAACATCGTTTACATACTTTAGAACCAGGCAAATCATATATTAAGCCATTTGTTACGAGTGAGGTTAGTGACACGATGTGTGGTGGTTTAAATTTTCTTAAAGAAGTTTCTGTACCGTGGGATTTAACCTGTGATGAAATTATTTACTGCATGAAAGGCACATTTCGCCTTACGTGCGATGGAGAATCTTATATCTGTAACCCCGGTGATGTCCTTTACGTTCCTAAAGACAATCATATTGCTTATGAGTGTGATGAGACTTGTATTATATTTTATGCTGCCTATCCTCATGATTGGAAGCAACAGGCGGGAATAACTTTTGTCCCCGGTATTGATCCTGAAGATATGCCAGCTTCAGAAGATAAATAATAGAAAAACAAATAAAATTTAGCCTATTTAAGCTTTAGGATAATAATTAGAGTATATCGATGACAAACTTAGAAAAAAAATTTGAAAGCAAAAAAGAAGGAGTATTCTTTTTCAAATCATCGAATCCTTACGAGTTTTATCATATTCTAAATGGAATAGATTTAGATCCTAAGCAAGATATTTTTGGAAGCTTAATATTTCCTGAAAAATATAAAAGCCCTTGTCCTCTTGTTATACCTGTGCACGGAAGTGCAGGGCTTAGAGAAGGCCATTACGCTCATATGGTTAATTTATTAGAAGCCGGTTTTGCTATTTTTAGAATTCATCATTTTGAATCACGTAACGTAATTACGATTATTGATAATCAAACAGAAGTTACACTTGCAACAATGATGACAGATGTTTTTCGTGCACTATCTTTGATGTCAAATCATCCTGATATAGATCCTAAGCGAATTGGAATAATGGGTTGGAGTCTTGGTGGGAGCACAGCTTTCTATTCTGCCTGGGAACCCATGATTGAAGCTTTAAGTGCCAATGGAGAAAGATTTGCTGCACATCTACCTTTGTATCCAGGAACTCTCTTAAAGCCAGAGGACAATCGCTGGTCAAATTCTCCTATGCATATTTTATTTGGTGAGGATGATGATTACACTCCTTTAAGTTTATGTAAAAGGATGATTGAATATATTAAACCTGTTCGTGATATTGATCTGACTGTATATCCAAATTCTCATCATTCATTTGATTCTATCGATCCAGTTGAATTCATACCCTATGCAGTAAAATTAAAAGACATGTTTATTGATATCAATAAAGATGGAAAATCTATTTTCACCGATGAAAACGATAATACTTTTTATTTAGATACCAAGGAAGAAAGGATAAGGCTGATTAAGGAAACTCCCAATATCCTCGGTGCCCACGCTGGTGGCAATTGGGAATCACGAAGACAATCTCATAAAGACGTTGTCTCTTTCTTTCAAAAACATCTTTTGTCATAAGTTATAAGCAAATGTGTATTGACTCTTTTTACTGGTAGTGCAATAATAAGAACAAAACAAGAACAAAATATCATTTATCTAATGTTTTTAGTATGTTACAACGAAGCAGTTGAGTGCGGTTTTCCATCTCCAGCAAGAGATTTTACCGAGGGATCTATTGATTTAAATGAAGAACTTATTCCCCGCCCCAATTCAACTTTTGTTGTTAGGGCACGAGGAGACTCAATGATTGGTTCAGGAATTTATCCAGACGACCTTGTTCTTGTCGACCGGAGTCTAAAGTCTAGAAATGGTTCAGTTATTATTGCTGTTTTAGATGGAGAGCTAAGTATTAAGATTCTTAAAATTAAAAATAAGCAGGTTAGTTTATCTTCTTCAAATAAACACTATTCTGATGTTTTAGTATCGGAAGAAATGGATTTTACAATATGGGGAGTCTGTACATATGTTATCCATGCTCTTAGTCCAATTAATAAATAAGATATGAATGATAATAAAGTATTTGCATTGATTGATTGTAATGCTTTTTATGTCTCATGTGAGAGAGTCTTTAATCCTAAGCTAAATCATCGACCAGTTGTTGCGTTATCAAATAATGATGGATGTATAATCGCACGTTCAAAAGAAGCAAAAGCACTAGGAATAAAAATGGGAGTACCATTATTTAAGGTTAAAGATATAGTTGAAAAAGAAAAAGTTATTGTATTTTCTTCAAACTACACATTGTATGCAGATATGTCACGCCGTGTTATGAACATTATATCTGAATTTGCTCCTAGTATTGAGGTATATTCAATTGATGAAGCATTTATTGATTTGACAGGCATTAAATTAAATTATGAAGACTACGCAAAAAGTTTGAGAGCAACTATTTTAAAATACACTGGTATACCTGTAAGTATTGGAATTGGTTCAACTAAAACATTATCAAAAGTAGCAAATCACATTGCAAAAGATGACGAGAAACTAGCAGGCGTTTGTTCGCTAATCAATTTTAAGGATATTGATAATGTTTTAGAAAAAACTGAGGTAGGAGAAGTTTGGGGAGTAGGACGCCGATTATCTGAAAAGCTAATCAGGCAAGGTATAAATAATGCAAAATTACTGAAATATTGTGATGATCGCTGGATAAGGAAAATGATGAGCATCAACGGATTAAAAACTGTAACAGAATTAAGGGGAACTTCGTGTTTACCTATTCAAGAAATCTCAGTTACTAGAAAAAGTTGTTGTACAACTAGGACATTTGGTAGGCCGCTGTTAGATCTTAAAGATATAGAGCAAGCAACGGCAACATTTGCAAGACGGGCTACCGAAAGAATTAGATCTGAAGGTCTAGTAGCGTCTTCAATTTCAGTATTTCTGAGGACTAGCCCATTTGACAGAGGTAATAGATACTATTCAAATAGTAGCTCAATAACACTAAGCTACCCAACTTGTGATACAATTTGTATCATCAATAACGCTTTGATTATTGTTCGCAAGATTTTTAAGCAAGGCTATAAATATAAAAAAGGAGGTGTGCTTCTTAGTGGATTTCATAATCAAGGTGAAGAACCGCCAAATCTTTTTACAAATACTCAAAAAGAATTACCTAAACTTATGTTGACGATTGATAATATTAATCAGCGTTATGGCAGTGATACTATTCAGATAGCATCAGAGTGTCATACAACTAAATGGAAACAAAAACGAAAAAATTGTACCCAAAGCTATACAACACAGATAGACAAACTTTTATTAGTTTAGAGACTTACTTAAAAATTTTGTAAATAAGCTAATGATCTCTGGTGTTATTTTGGCTGCACCACCATGACCACCAGAAAAAATAAAACTATCTGCATGAGGAGTGACTTCTAATACTCTTTGAACTGAATCTGGATCAATTTCATCATCATCATTAGCATAAGAAATGTGAACTGGTATTTTAAGCTTAGAAAAATTAACATAACTAGGATAAAAATCTTTTGATCCAACATTTCTTAAAGAAGAAAGGATTGATTGCTCAGTTCCTGGAAGCGTTAGTTGATTAATATATCTTTCAATAAATATTTTTTCATTTTCATTTTTAGTTGGCCATTGAAGAGCTCTATTTTTAATAAAAGGAATTCCAAAAAAACGAAATAATATATCGCCAACAACAGGCATTCTCATTATCGAAGACATAGAATTTTCTATATGTACTAAAGGAACCTGTAAACCTACTGCAAGAATTGATTTTGGATATTGGTTAGAGTAACTAACTGCAATTGGGGCACCCATGGAAGTTCCATAAAGAATTGTTTTATCAATTCCAAAATAATTTATGAGCTCATTTAACTGAGTAATATATAAGTTCATATCATATTTAATTTTTGGACGGTCAGAAAACCCCCGTCCGTATTGATCATAACAAATAACCCAATAATTTTTTTGACTAAGCCCCTCACAGAATCCTATAAAACCTTCAGAGGGTAAAGTTGCACCGTGGATTACAATAATTGGAGTATTATCTTTTGATCCAAATTGTTTATAGGCAGTCAATCCATGAGAGAGTTCTGCAAATTGATAACTAGAAGATCTTTGATACTCAATAAGGTCACCTTTTTCCTTATTTGCAACAATATAAGCAAGGCTAATAATAATTGGTATTATTATGACTATAATAACAACAGTGTAAGATATTGAGCTCATTTCCTAGGAACTATAAGGGTTTAATTTTTAAAATCAAAGTTGATAGCAAACCTATCATTTGCTAGCATAATCTTTAAAAAGTAATAGGAAAAAAGGGGATATAGAATGAAAAAATCAATATTTAGTTTGATAGCAGGAGTCCTGCTGTTAGGCCTATTTTATGGTTGCTCTGAACAATCAGACCAAGCATCTGGCGAAATAAAAGTTGGTGTAATATTAGGATTTACTGGTCCAATCGAGTCACTAACTCCAACAATGGCAAGCTCAGCCGAATTAGCTATGAAAGAGGCTTCAGACTCTGGAGCACTTCTTGGTGGAGCTACAGTAACTTCTGCACGTGCTGATTCTACTTGTATAGATTCTGCTGCTGCAACATCAGCTGCAGAAAGACTAGTAACTGCTGATAAAGTTGCTGCAATTATGGGTGCAGACTGTTCAGGAGTAACAACGGCTATTGCAAACAATGTTGCTGTTCCAAATGGTGTAACTATGATTTCACCATCTGCAACTTCTCCAGCATTAACTACAATTGAAGATAAAGGATTTTTCTTCCGTACGGCACCATCTGATGCACGTCAAGGACAAGTTCTTGCTCAAGTAGTAATGGATAGAGGTATTGATAAAGTTGCTGTGACTTATACCAACAATGACTATGGTAAAGGTTTGTCTGATAGCTTTGTAGGAGCCTTTAAAGCACTTGGAGGAACAGTAACAACCGAAGTTCCTCATGAGGATGGAAAAGCTGACTACTCTGCTGAAGTAAGTACTTTATCAGCGTCAGGCGCTTCTGAACTTGCTGTCTTAGGTTATCTTGACCAAGGCGGACGTGGCATAATTCAAAACGCTCTTGATACAGGAGCTTTCTCAAGATTTATTCTTGCTGACGGTATGATTGGTCAAAGCTTAATTGATAATGTTGATGGAGATTTAACAGGTACTTTTGGAACAATTCCTGGATCTGATTCTGCAGGTTCGGATATGTTTAAAGAATATGCAAAAGCTAATGGAATTCCTGGAGATGGTCCATACGAACCTGAGTCATATGATGCCGCTGCTCTACTTATTCTTGCTATGCAAGCAGGAGGTTCAGCAGATCGTTCCTCAATCGCCAACTATGTAATGAGTGTTGCTAATGCTCCTGGAGAAAAAATTTATCCAGGTGAACTTGGCAAAGCATTACAGCTTCTTAAAGACGGAAAGCAAGTAAACTATGAGGGTGCAACAAATGTTGAATTCTCTGATGTTGGTGAAGCATCAGGTTCTTACGCTGAAAAGGAAATTGGTGAAGGCAAATTTAGCGACATTAGATTTCGTTAGAAATTAATTAAATTAGATAAGGCCCAGTTTTCTGGGCCTTATTCTTTAGATACTTTTTCAGGAATCACCCCTCGAGGCATAAATCTAAGTGCTAAAAGCAGTATTGACCCCATAATAAATAATCTGAGATGAGGTGCGCTTGCAATAAGATGCATTCTTAAAGGACTGTTATAATCTAGCCCATTAGTTAACAAGCTAATAAAAGCAATTGAGAGTGGTTCAGCTTCTATCCACATAAACCAGATAAAGAAACCTCCAAAAATAGAGCCAAGATTATTCCCACTGCCTCCAACAATAACCATAACCCAAATGATAAATGTAAAGCGCAGAGGTTGATAAGATCCTGGAGTAAATTGTCCATCAAGTGTAGTGAGCATTGCACCCGCAATACCTATGATAGCGGATCCAATTACGAAAACTTGTAAATGCTTTGCAACTATATTTTTACCCATTGCACTTGCAGCATCTTCATTATCTCTTATAGCTCTTAGCATTCTTCCCCATGGAGACTGCAGTGCAAGATGACTTAGAAAATAAATAATCAAAAGGACCAGAATAAATAAACCTGCATAACAAAGTTTTACAAAAATACTGGACCCATCAATTACAAGTTTGTTAAGTATATCTTGTCTATCAGATAGAATCTGAGCAGCTTGAAGCTTGGAAGTATTAATTGATGCAATTAGATCAATAAACCAAGTAGTTTTTTGTAACTCTATTTCATATGGCACTGGACGATCTAGGCCAGTAACATTCCTTACTCCTCTTGAGAGCCAATCTTCATGTTTTAAGATGGCAATAACAATTTCAGAAATACCCAACGTTGCAATCGCTAAGTAGTCTGAGCGTAGACCAAGAGTTATCTTTCCAATTATCCAAGCAACAAATCCGGCGACAAATGCAGCTACTAACCATGAAACAATGATTGGAAGACCAAGTCCCCCAAGGAAACCTGTTTTTGCTGGGTTGATTGATTCAATAATAGATACTGACGGTCCATAAAAAATATTAAGACCAATTAGGGTGATTCCAATTATAAATATGATTAGAGTTCGTTTTAGTATGATTTTTTCTATTTTTTTATGAACAAAGTAAATGCCAAATCCAGCAGATATTAAAATAAATCCACTTAGTAGAATACCGCTTCCAGCACCCGACCAAGCTTCATAAATTGGCTGGTGAGATATAAGGACTGCAGTTAGACCTCCTAGAGCAGTAAATCCCATTACTCCAGCATTGAATAATCCTGCATATCCCCATTGTAGATTAACTCCCAAAGCCATAATGGCTGATATAATGCAGAGGTTTATTATGCCCAAGGCAACTGACCAGGATTGTCCAAATCCAACGATCGCAAGTAACAATGCCATTACTAAGAATGCCAAAGGTGCCCGATATTTTTCGATCATATTGTTTTTCCTCTGAAAACACCTGTTGGCCTAATAATAAGTACAATGACTAGAATGATGAATGAAATTGCAAACTTGTAATCAGTTGAAAGGAATTGCATAAGGCCAGAAGGCTCTAAATGTTCGGGTAATAAATAAATGAAAAACTTTTTATAAGCGTAGGTTAACATAATTTCTGAAAATGCAATTATATATCCTCCTACTACAGCACCGATTGGATTTCCAATTCCACCAACAATTGCGGCTGCAAACATAGGCAATAGAAGCTGGAAATAAGTGAAGGGCTTAAAACTTTTGTCTAATCCGTATAAGACACCGGCAATTGTGCCTAAAGCTCCCACGATTATCCATGTAATCATAACTACTCTGTCAGGGTTAATTCCAGAGAGTAAAGCTAAGTCTTCATTATTTGAATAGGCTCTCATTGCTTTTCCCATCTTTGTTTTTTGTAAGAAATAAAAAAGTAAAAGCATAGTTATAATTGCAACTATTACTGTAATAAGCTGAGTTGATTTAATTGTAAGTCCTTCCTCAAGGCCAGTAGATGCTTTAAAATCTAAAGCTCTTATTAAAAATTTTTCACCATCAAAGAAAGTTCTATCGTTAGGTCCTATGATAAATCTTACAGTAGCATTCAATATAAACATTACCCCAACCGAAACGATCATAAAAACCACAGCATGACTTTTTTGTTTTCTATAGAATCGATAGACTGATTTATCTATTAAAAGGCAAAGTAGAGCAGTAACTATTATAGCAAACGGAAGCGCTATTAAAGCTGTAGGTAGCACACCTCCAGTGATTCCTAAGTTTTGAAATAGCCAAGTAAAAAGAATGGCCGTCATTGTTCCAAAAGACATTAGATCACCATGCGCGAAATTAGAAAATCTTAAAACAGCATAGACAATTGTTATTCCAAGTGCAGCGATAGCAAGTTGGCTTCCATAAGAAATCGCTGGAACAATAACAAAATTGGCAAGAAGAATTAAAGCATTTAAAATATCAAAATTTTCCATACTAACCCCCAAGAAATGCCTTTCTTACTTCAGGGTTATTCAGCAATTCACTTCCTTTACCTGTAAATTTGTTTTTTCCACCTACTAATACATACCCAAAATCAGCTATCGATAATGCTTGTTTTGCATTTTGTTCAACGATAATTATTGCAACACCAGTATTTTTTATCTCAATTATTCGATCAAATAGTTCATCCATTACAATAGGCGACACTCCTGCAGTAGGTTCATCTAACATAAGAACTGATGGCTTGGTCATCAAAGCCCTGCCAACAGCAACTTGTTGGCGTTGACCTCCAGATAGTTCACCGGCTAATTGATTTTTTTTGTCTTTTAAAATTGGAAAAAGCTTATAAATATCTTCAATTGTTTTATTAATATTGTCATTTCTTAGGAATGCACCCATTTCAAGATTTTCTTTAACAGTTAATTCACTAAAGATATTCATTGTTTGTGGAACAAAAGCTATGCCTTGTGCAACACGGTCTTCAGGAGTTAGACCTGAAATATCTTTTCCATTTAAAATTACATCTCCAGATTTTAATGTAATCATTCCAAGCATAGCTTTCATTGCAGTTGATTTTCCCGCACCATTTGGTCCTACAACTACAGAAATTTCCCCTTGATTAACTTCTATTCCACAGTCATTTAAAATATCTACCCCTCCGTATCCACCAGTCATGTTACTGCTAGAGAAATATTTATTCATACAGCACCACTTCTGCCAAGATAAGCTTCTATTACTTTTTCATTTTTTTTGATTTCTTCAATCTGTCCTTCTACAAGAACTGAGCCTTCGGCCATAACAATTACTTTATCACAAAGCTTTCCAATAAATTCAATGTCATGTTCAATCATGCAGAAGGTATATCCTTTTTCTTTATTTAGTTTTTGTATAGTATTTGCTATATCATTGAGCAGTGTTCTATTAACTCCTGCGCCAACTTCATCTAGTAAAACTATTTTTGCTTCAACCATCATTGTTCTACCAAGTTCTAAGAGTTTTTTTTGCCCACCTGATAGATTGCCAGCAAGTTCATATGTTAAATGAGATAAATTTAAAAACTCTATGACTTCTTCCGCTCTTTTTTTTATTATTTTTTCTT
>CACPJE010000021.1 GCA_902634045.1 uncultured Pelagibacteraceae bacterium | reverse complement strand
AACTAGAAAAAGTTGGGGGAATTTTACTAATTAGTCTCTAAATAACCACAGTATTACGCCTACTGCGATCAAACCAACAACGCCAGCATTGCCTAATTGGTTTACAAGAGAAACGATATTTCCAGCTATATTACCTACAAACGGCATGCTTCCACCGCTTAGTAAGCCAACAACGATACCAAGGGCTAGTAAAGACAGGCCTAAACCTGTTAGCGCCTTAATTGCGTTTTGTGCGTTTCTAATCATAACTTTTCCTTCCGTTATGTGATTAATCACTTATGAACACTACATTTAGTGTTTTCTGAACTGTATATTCAAAATGTTGATACTCAAGATTCTTTTAATTTATAAATTATTGTTATTAAAGGATTTTTTTCAAGCGTCATATAATAGTGATAATATTACAACACAAAATCTAGTAGTATTTTCAGTAGTGATTCTAATATTTAAGCTGGCTAAATAGCTCGTCGGTCAAATCCTGCAGACTGACTTTATTTGAAGTTATTCCATAAATTATTTTATCAGGGCGGATCAAAATATCTCCAATATCAATTAATTCTTCTAGTTTAGAATTATTAAAACTATATTTACTCATATCAAGAAAGACTGCATTAATTGTTTTGAATAATTTCATTGAATTTTCGCTTAATAATTCTTTTGGATCACATTTAGAAATAACTGCAAATCTTAAATCCAATAAATCATCAATAAAAATATTTTTAGTGCCATCTGAAAATAGAACCCTCGGAATCGGCTTTCCTATATTACTATCTTTAACCAATCTACTGAATAAACCTTTGCTTAATAAATGTTCTGTCAATGATTTTTTTCCATATGCCTGTTCTCTGGCTTCAGGTGGGATAGCCTCTTCTAATGGAGTGTTTTTTTTAAAAGCCACGGATAGAGAGTCAATTAATTTTCCTAGAGCTATTGATGAATGTATTGAGTTTTGAATTTCTTCCATTCTCTCAATTTGATATGTATCTAGTATCTCATCATTAATTTGATTTTTTATTACATATGCCATTTTCCAACATAGATTTGAAGCATCTCGTAATCCTGAACTTAATCCCTGTCCAGCAAATGGTGGGATCTGATGAGCTGAATCACCTATAAGGAACACATTTTTTTTCCTCAATTCGCTGGCACAATTTCCTTTATACCTATATAGATATAATCTTTCTAATAAATATTTCCTATCTCCTAAAACTGAATTTATCAACTCATCATGCTTATTTTTATTTTTGAACGAATTGCCATCCTCTCCTGCTAATAACTGAAATTCTATTCGAACTCTATCACCCTTTAGAGTGGTAAAAATTGTTGGTCGTTCAGGATCACATATAAATCTAGTAACTTTTTCTAAATCATTAGATTCATCCAGCTTAATATCTACTATTAACCACTCTTTATTGTATTTATAATCAATTAAATTAATCTTAAGTTTATTTCTGATAAAGCTTTCTGAGCCATCACATGCAAATAGATATTTTGACTTGAGTTTTGATAATTTATTATTTTCTAAATGTTTGATGGATATATCAACAAAATCATTCTCTTGCTTGAAATTTATTGTTTCGTAACCAAGAAAAATTCGATTAGTTTTGCTATGATTTAAATTTTGTCTTAATAAATTTTCTAAAGCTGGTTGATAAATAGTTGATACAAAAGGAAATCCGTTAATGGTTGATGTAACTGGACCCCTTAATATAACTTTTCCATTTGGAAAAACTAAGTCAGCAAAATCTGGAACTTCTTGATTTCTGGTAAAATCATCCCATAACCCTAGATTGCTTATTATCCTTTGAATCTCATCATCTATTGATATAGCTCTAGGTTCAGAATAAATATCTAAATTAGATTCTATTGCAGCAGTATTCAGCCCATATTTATTTAATAGGGTAGAACACAATTGACCTACTGGGCCAAAGCCCACAATAATTACGTCGAAGTAATCCTCAAGTTGATTTTGCTTAACTCCCATGGATTCACCGATGATTAGGCTTGACTCTTACTTTCAATTTAGTTTCAATTCAAGCGTATAATTGTTAAAAAAAATAACTTATGTCAAAAATTGTTAATTCTTGGAATGAGTGGGATCCTCTAAAACATGTAATAGTGGGAAGAGCAGATGGATGCTGCATACCTCCCGTTGAGCCTGCTATGGCGCCTAAAATACCAGAAGAAAGTGACATGAAAGGTCTTTATGGTCCAAGACCTCCAGAAACAATTGAAAAAGCAAATATTCAACTAGATAATTTTGCATCAATTCTTGAAAAAAGAGGAGTTAAAGTAGACAGACCAACTCCAATTGACTTTAATCAAAAAATAGCTACTCCAGATTGGGAAAGTGGCACAATGTTTGGCTGTCAACCTCCGAGAGACGTAATTCTAACTTTAGGAAATGAAATGTTAGAAGCAACAATGTCATTTAGATCTAGATGGTTCGAATACTTATGTTACCGTCCCTTATTACAAGAATATTTTAATAATGACCCTGAAATGAAATGGGAAACAGCACCTAAACCTAGGTTAACTGAAAAATCTTATAGGAAAGATTACCTTAATGAAAATATTACTCTTGATCAAAGATACGAATGGGTCGCAAATAAAGAATTTGTTACAACAGAAGAGGAACCTCTCTTTGATGCTGCTGATGTGTTAAGGATGGGCAAAGATCTTTTTATTCAGCATGGATTTACTACTAACTTAAAGGGAATTGATTGGATTAAAAGACATTTTCCTAATCACAGAATTCATGTTTTGAATTTCCCTGGCGATCCATTCCCAACTCATATTGATGCAACTTTTACTCCAATAGGACCAGGGTTAATGTTGAATAATCCTGAAAGAAAGCTCCCGAATGAACAAAGAAAAATATTTAATGACAATGATTGGAAGATAATAGAGGCAGCTAATCCTGCCCACAATACGCCACCTCCTTTGTGCTATTCTAGTGTTTGGCTGAGCATGAATGTATTAATGATTGACCCAAAAACTGTCTGTGTTGAGTCTAGTGAAGTTTACCAAATGGATCAATTTGATAAACTTGGTTTTGAAGTAGTTCCTGTTCCATTTAGAGATGCATACCCTTTCGGTGGAGCATTGCATTGTGCAACAACAGATGTATTTAGGGAAGGTGGATGTGAAGATTATTTTCCTAAACAATAAATTTTAAAATATATTGCCTTTTGGTAATATAGTTTTTTGGTGAATATAACAGTTCATAAGTAATCCAAATCCCATCATGACTGCAAGCATTGAACTTCCTCCAAAAGAAACTAAAGGTAAAGGAACACCAACAACAGGAAGTAATCCAGTTACCATTGCGATGTTAACGAAAACATAAATAAAAAAAACTGTACTCACCCCAAGAGATAAATATTTTCCAAAATTGCTACTCGATTGCAGCCCCATTTTTATAGACAAGAAAATTAATCCTAAATAAAGAAAAATTAATAATAATGCTCCCAAAAATCCAAACTCCTCTCCAAATACAGTAAAAATAAAGTCTGTATGCATCTCAGGCAAAAAATTTAAGTGACTTTGGGTACCTTCTTGGTAGCCTTTTCCCAGTATCCCTCCAGAGCCTAAAGCAATTTTTGATTGCATTATATGGTAACCATTTCCAAGAGGGTCTCTTTCAGGGTTGAAAAAGGTAAATACTCTTTCTTTCTGATAATCTTTAAGGTATTGCCATAAAAGAGGAATAGACAAAATAATAATTAGACCACTAGATATAAAATATTTATAATTTAAACCTACTATCCAGAAAATACTTACTCCTCCAATAAAAATAACTACAGCAGTACCTAAGTCAGGTTGTGCAGCAACAATGAATACAGGAACTAAAATAATTACTAAAGGTAAAATAAATTTTTTAATGAATTGAATAAAATTATTTGTGACCTCATTATAAGAATGAAAATACTTTGCTAGAGCTAAAACTAAAGTAAATTTAATAAATTCAGAAGGTTGTAAACTAATTCCAGCAATTTTGATCCATCTTGTAGCTCCATATATTTCAGTACCAACAAAATGAACTATTATTAAAAATATTAGACTTAATAAAAAAATAGGGTATGCAAATATAAAAAAAAATTTAATATCAATTGAACAAATAGTAAAAAAAACAATTAAACCTATCAAGAATCTCTGAATATGTTTAATTGGCCAAGAATTAAAATCTCCATTTGAAACACTATATAAAGATAATACTCCAAATAAAAAAATTATAGTCACAATAAATAAAAAGTAGAAATTTATAGATCTAATTCTAGTTAATATATTAAATTCTGATCCTCTATTTTGAAAATTATACATCTAATAAAGTCTTGCGCTTAATATTCATTTTATTTTTAAAAATATATTCAAATATTTCTTTTGCCAGTGGTGCTGCTGCTGAGGAGCCACTCCCTCCATGTTCAATAATAATTGATAGTGCATAAAGAGGATCATCTACCGGTCCATAACCAATAAAAAGGCCATGATCTCTCTCCTCCCAAGGTAAATCTTTATTTTTTATTATTCCTTCCTCTCTCTCCTGCTGTGATATTATTCTTACTTGAGAAGTACCTGTCTTGCCACCCATCTTAAAATCTCCAATAATTCTAGACCTGTAAGATGTGCCTCCAGATAAATTTGTAGCACTATTCAATGACTGTTTAACTATCTCTAAATGGCTAGCGTTAGCTATGAGCCTAGAATCATATTTAGTCTGAAGATTATGATCTTTCTGATTAACAATAATTGAAGGTGTCAATTTTTTACCTCCATTTACAATTTGAGCTAATGCAAGACTTAATTGAGCAGATGAAGTAAGAAAGAAACCTTGCCCTATGCCAGCTGATAGAGTTTCACCAACCATCCAAGACTCACCAAGATTCTGTTTTTTCCAAGTTTTATCTGGTACAACACCTTTTTTTTCTTCATAAAAAATATCAAAAACTTCTTTGCCAAGACCGAATCTTTTACAAACTTCAGCAATCTTATTTATACCTATTTCCCTTGCTATTTGATAAAAGTACACATCGCAAGAAACTTTTATAGCCTCGTTCATATCAACATTTCCGTGCCCCTCTTTCTTCCAGCAATGAAAGACTTTAACTCCTGACTCTAAACTTGTATCTGCAATTTCATGTTTACCATTACAATAAAGATGAGTTTTAGGATTTATTCCACTCTCAAGAGCAGCAATAGCTACCAAAGGTTTAATGGTTGAACCAGGGGGATAGTTATTGGAGATAGCTTTATTAATTAATGGTTTAAATTTATCAGTAGTTAATTCTGACCACTTTTTATTATCTAAACCAGTGCTAAATAAGTTTGGATCATAAGAGGGTGAAGAGACTAAAGCTAAATATTCTCCTGTTTTAACATTTGTTACTGATATTGAACCACTTACTCCCTTTAATTGCTTATAACATAATTCTTGAAGCTCTGAGTCAATTGTCAGCTGAATATTCTCACCTTTTTTGCTTTCTATTCTTTTTATTTCTCTTATTTCTCTGCCAACTGCATTAATTTCAATACTCTTATTGCCTAGAACTCCTCTTAGAGATTCATCAAATGATCTTTCAATACCTATTTTGCCTGATTTTGCATTATTAAGTTTTGCAAAAGGATTTTGATAAACTTCTTTTTCCTCAATTGATGATACGTAACCTACAAGGTGAGCATGAGATTCAGACTTTGGATAATATCTTCTAAAACCTACAACCGGGTAAATACCTTTTAACTTATGAATATTAGAATTTAACTGCGCAAATTCTTCCCATGCTAAGTTATCAATTAATTTTATTGGAACAAATTTCTTTGATTTTTTTATTTTTTTTATAGTTTCAGGAACATTTAGTTTGGCATTTGGTAAAATAAAATTAAATGCTTTGAGAGCATCATTGATATTTATTGTTTCTTCCATGATGATTGCTGCCTGATAGTCTTCTTTATTTGTAGCAATCGACCTTCCAGAAATATCGTAAATAAATCCTCTCTCAGGTTCTAAAAGTCTATGAGTTATCCTATTATCATCAGAAAGAGATGAGTAATTATCATTTTCAATAATTTGCAAATATGCCAATCTTGATGCAAGAATGGCAAAAACTGAACCTTTTCCAATAGTAAGTAAAGCAGCTCGCCGGTTAATTAAATGATCGGAGTCATACTTTTGAAAAATAAAATCTTTATTCTTTTGATACATATAATTTAAGATTATTTTTTAGTAAATAATTTAATGGAAAATAAAATATTAATGCAATTAATAAAGGCAATAAATTTAAAGGAGTAAAAATATTTGTACTAAATTGATAATAAACAGCTAGATATTCAAAAATGAAAACAAAAATAAGGCTGATAAATAATATAAAAAATCTAACTATGTCTAAAAAAAATATTCCATAAAAATTGCTTAGTTGGTTCATCAATAAGAATAAAAGAAATAAAGTGCTTGAATAACCGATTGGATAACTAATAATTAGGTCAGAATAAATACCCCAGAAAAATATATATAATGGATACTTCCAATTCATTCTACTGCCCTTAGACAAAAAAATAATTACACAGGTTAATAGTGTAAAATCAAAGATAGAATTTGAGCTGAAAAGATTTAAAGATATTGATATAAAAATAATTACATTAATAATGAAATCATTATAAAAAAAATTATTTTTTTTATCTCTATCAAAAATCATTACTAATATTATTACTAAAATTAATCAGTCTAACATGAGTCAGTGAGTTAACATCTTCAAACAACTCCACTTCAATATAGCCTTCTCCCTTCTTGGCAATCTGCCCTACAAAGATATATGGCGGGAAAATACCACCTTTTCCTGATGTAGTAACGAGGTCTCCGATTCTGACTTGTCCAGATTCTTTAATAAATTCTATCCTGGGATTCTTTTTATTTTGACCAATTAGTATCCCTTGAAAACTTTTTTCAGATACGGACACTGGAATTCGACTGCTTACATCTGTCACCAACATACCTCTAGAGATATTATCATCAACTTCTGTTACCCTACCCAGCAGACCACTGGGACCTGTTATTGGCATATTCTCAAACACTCCATTATTTGCACCAATATTAATTAGCATAGAACTAAAATATTTATCTGAAAGGTCTGCCAAAACTCTAGAAGTGATAAAATTATATTCTTGGTCTTTATTAAGATTCAATAATTGCTCATACTCAGCTATTTTTAATTTTAAAGAAACTAATTCTTGGAAACTTTCTGACTCAAGTATTCTTTCTTTTTTATATTGCTGAACATCATCATACAAATTTTTTATTTCATCTATTCGTAAGATACTATTTTCTATTAATTTGATAGGAGATGTAACAATTGAGGATATGAAATAAACAATACCTATAGAAGAGGATCTGAATGATTTTATTGTCTCAGTCTTTTCCACTTGAGTAAAAATCAACAAAGAAGAAATTGAAATTAATAATACGGTAAATATTATTTTTCTCAATTGAGAACCTAGAAAACTCTGAAAAAATTGATTTTTAAAAGTTCTCACTTCCTCTAACTAATACTTCTAATAAGCAGAGCTTAATATTGGTTCAAATGAACTCTCAGATTCAAGGGCCTTACCACTTCCCAAGGCAACACATGATAGTGCTTCATCTGCAATTGTTACTGGAAGACCGGTTGCTTCTCTAATTGCTTCATCCATGCACTCTAGAAGAGCTCCTCCTCCAGTTAAAACAACACCCATATCAACTAAATCTGCAGCTAATTCTGGAGGAGTATCTTCTAAAGCTGATTTAACTCCCTCTATAATTGTTGCAATTGGTTCGGATAAAGCTTCAGCTACCTGAGTTTGACTCATTTCAATTTCCTTTGGGACTCCAGAAGCCAAGTCTCTTCCTTTAATATCAATAGATTTTCCCTCACCATTTTTTGGAGGAAGGGCAATTCCAACTTCTTTTTTTATCATTTCAGCAGAAGCCTCGCCGATTAATAAATTATACCTTTTTCTCATATAGTGTATTAATGCTGCATCCATTGCATCTCCACCAACTCTAACAGAACGAGAGTAGACAATACCTCCAAGAGAAATTACAGCTATTTCAGATGTTCCTCCACCTACATCGACTACCATTGAACCTCTAGGTTCGCTTACAGGCAAACCAGCTCCTATTGCTGCTGCCATAGGCTCCTCAATTAAAGAGACTTTTCTTGCTCCCGCAGCTAATGCAGAGTCATGAATTGCTCTTCTTTCAACTGGAGTTGATCCAGTTGGAACGCATATAATAATTCTTGGATTAGCAAATGTTTTTCGATTATGAACTTTTCGAATAAAATGCTTAATCATTTCCTCAGTTACTACAAAGTCTGCGATTACTCCATCTTTCATCGGTCGTATTGCCTGTATGTGTCCAGGCGTTTTACCTAACATATTCTTAGCTTCTTCTCCAACTGCAATCACTTTACTTTTTCCACCCTGATTTAAAACAGCAACAACTGACGGTTCATTTAATACAACGCCCCTATTTTTTACGTAAACAAGAGTATTTGCTGTCCCTAAATCAATAGCCATGTCAGAAGACCACATTCCCATTAAATTATTAAACATCTTATTCCTTTCCTATTTAAATTATTACCTATACCCCTGTCATTTCGGCTGGTGCAGATTTTTCCCTTTTAACAATTAATTTGTTAAGAGCATTTATATATGCTTTTGCGGAAGCTACAAGAGTATCTGTGTCTGCTCCTAACCCAACAACAGTCTTGCCGTCTTCTGATAGCCTTACAGAAACTTCAGCTTGAGCATCTGTTCCTTCTGTTACTGCATGAACTTGATATAACAATAATTTTGCCTTGTGAGGAATAGCCTGTTTTAAGCCATTGAATATAGCATCAACAGGGCCATCTCCGGTTGAAGAAATATTTTTTGCCTCATCTTCTATAACTAAATCTATCTCAGCTTTTTGAGGACCTTTTGTACCAGCTACAACTTGTAAATCTTTTAAGATAATTGAATCGTTAACTCTTACTACTTGATCATCTATTATTGCTATAATGTCCTCATCATAAACATTCTTTTTTTTATCAGCTAAACTTTTAAAATTTTCAAAAGCTTCTTCAATTACATTATCATTAATGTTGTAACCTAACTCTGAGATCTTTTGCTTAAAAGCATGTCTGCCTGAATGTTTTCCCATAACTAAATTAGACTCAGACAATCCTACGCTCTCAGGAGTCATAATTTCATAAGTTTTATTATTTTTAAGCATTCCATCTTGGTGAATTCCTGCTTCATGAGCAAATGCATTCTTTCCAACAATTGCTTTGTTAAATTGAACTGGAAAACCTGTAACAGCTGAAACTAGCTTTGAAGTTTTTGTTAGATTTTCTGTAACAATATTAGTAGAAAAAGGCATCATGTCATTTCTTGTTCGGATTGCCATTACTACTTCTTCCATGGCAGCATTGCCAGCCCTTTCTCCCAATCCATTAATCGTACATTCAATCTGTCTAGCTCCTGCTCGAATACCTGCTAAAGAGTTAGCAACTGCAAGACCGAGGTCATTGTGACAGTGAGTTGAAATAGTGACTTTATCAATATTTGGAACATTATTTAAAAGGTGAGTGATTATATTTGTAAATTCATCTGGTACTGAATATCCCACAGTATCAGGGATATTAATTGTAGTAGCTCCATGTTTTATTGCTGCTTCTACAGTACGGCACATAAAATCCTTTGTAGTTCTGGTACCATCTTCACAAGACCATTCCACGTCATCACACAAGTTTCTGGCAAAAGAAACACTATCAATTACTTTTTGATAAACTTCTTCCGAGTTAAGTTGCAATTTATGTTTCATATGAAGTTCGCTTGTAGATATAAATGTATGTATTCTTGGAGCTGCAGCATCTTTTAATGCATCGGCAGCTGCCTGAATATCTGTCTTAGAAGCTCTGCTCAAAGCACAGATAGATGTGTTTTTTATTCTTTTTGAAATCTCCGAAACAGCAGCGAAATCGCCTTTTGATGCAGCAGGAAAACCAGCTTCTATTATATCTACTCCTAAATCTTCAAGTGCTACAGCAATCTTAAGTTTTTCTTCAATATTCATTGATGCACCAGGAGATTGTTCTCCATCTCTCATGGTAGTATCAAATATCTTTATTAAATTATTTTCTTTATTCATCATTAAATCCTCTAATTAACTAGTAAATGTGTTTAAATTAAGTGTATCCCCTAAGGTAGAAATACTTATTTCACCCAGGGGCTGCTAAGCAGCTCTAGTAATAATAGAGATTGAAGAGCACAGAACTCCGTCTTAGATTGAAATTCTATTTTTAATGATTTATTCACGTTTAACTGCACCCTTAAATTATTTAAGATAGCGTTGTTATTTATAGGAATTTATCCAAATTATCAACGAATTCCTTGAAAATAGAACAAAAATGACAATTTTGTTAGGCTATTATAAGCTTTTAAGATTAGTTCTTTTCCTTATCTACAAGTTTATTTTTAGCAATCCATGGCATCATTGCTCTCAATTCTTTGCCTACTTTTTCAATCTGATGGTTATCAATCTTACTTCTCATGGACTCAAAATTCTTAGCACCACTCTTATATTCTTCAATCCATTGCTTTGTGAATTCACCAGACTGAATTTTATCTAATACTGATTTCATTTTTTTCTTAGTTTCTGAATCTACAACCTTTGGACCTGAAACATACTCACCGTACTCTGCAGTATTTGAAATTGAATAGTTCATATTTGCAATTCCGCCTTCATAAATTAAGTCAACAATTAATTTCACTTCATGCAAACATTCGAAGTAGGCCATTTCAGGTGGATAACCAGCTTCAACAAGCGTTTCAAAACCATTTCTAATAAGTTCAACTACGCCCCCGCATAAAACTGTTTGCTCTCCAAATAAATCTGTTTCACATTCATCTTTAAAAGTCGTTTCTATAATTCCAGCTTTTCCCCCACCTATAGCTGAAGCATATGATAAAGCTATCTTCAAAGCGTTTCCTGTTTTGTCACTATCAACTGAAACTAAACATGGAACTCCTCCACCTTTCTTATACTCTGATCGGACCGTATGCCCCGGTCCTTTGGGAGCTATCATAAAAACATCCATATCATCTCTTGCATTGATAAGGTCAAAATGTACGTTTAATCCATGAGCAAAAGCAAGAGCCGCACCTTTTTTAGCGCGTTGTTCAATATAATTTTTATAAACGTCGGCTTGTAATTCATCAGGAATTAACATCATTAAAATGTCTGCCCATTCTGCAGCATCAGACATTGACATGACTTTTAGACCTTCAGCCTCAGCCTTGGCTGCACTAGATGAACCTTCTCTCAGAGCAACAACTACTTCACTTACTCCTGAGTCACTTAAATTCAGCGCATGGGCATGGCCCTGACTCCCATAACCATAAATTGCAACTTTCTTTGATTTAATTAAATCAATATCAGAATCTTTTTCGTAATAAACTTTCATATATATTATCCTTACATTTTTTCGGTGCCACGAGCAATAGCTACGACACCAGTTCTAGATACCTCTGATAACCCAAGAGGTTTCATTAAGTCAATAAAAGCATCAATTTTTCTTGGAGAACCATTTAATTCGAATACAAATGAATCATGCGTAGTATCAATAACTTTAGCCCTAAAAACCTCAGAAAGCCTCATAGATTCAACTCTTTTTTCTCCGGTAGAAACAATTTTAATTAACGCCATTTCTCTCTCAATTCCTCTTTTTTCATAAGTAACATTTACAGCTTTTTTTACGGGTACAAGTCTTTCGAGTTGACTAATCATTTTGTTCACAGTTTCTTCTGATCCAGGGGCAACGATAGTAATTCGAGAAATATGTTTCTCCGCATCTACCTCAGCAACTGTAAGGCTATCGATATTATATCCTCTACCAGATATCAATCCAATAACTCTTGCCAGTACTCCTGGTTCATTATCAACAAGAACGGATACTGTATGCTTTAATTCTTCTTGATTAATCATAACAAAGCCTTGCCTTCATCAGAAATTTCTTCTTTTTGAGTTTCATTTCCAAGCAGCATTTCATTATGCGCTTTTCCAGATGGAATCATTGGGAAAACATTTTCGTTTTGATCAACCACGCAATCAAATATGACTGGTCCATCATACTTAATCATTTCTTTTATAGATTGATCTAAGTCTTTTGGTTTTTCTACTCTTATTCCTTTTGCTCCATATGCTTCAGCTAGTTTTACAAAGTCTGGTAGAGCATCTGTATAACTATGAGAATAACGCTTATCATGAAGTAATTCTTGCCACTGTCTAACCATCCCCATATATTGATTATTAATTATAAAAACTTTTACCGGAAGTTTATGTTGTAGTGCTGTAGACATTTCTTGCATGCACATAAGGATTGAAGCTTCACCTGCAATATCTATAACTAATTTATCTGGATGTGCTACCTGAGCGCCTATTGCTGCCGGAAGACCAAAACCCATGGTTCCTAACGATCCAGAAGTTATCCACCTATTCGGTTTATTAAATTTATAATGTTGAGCTGCCCACATCTGATGCTGTCCAACTTCAGTCGTTATGAATGCATCAGAGTCTTTGGTTAGTTCATAAAGCCTCTGTATCGCATATTGCGGCTTAATCGTGTCGTTGTCTTCTTCAAAATGAAGTGAATCAGTTTTCCTCCATTTATCTATTTGCTTCCACCAATCCTTAACAGAAGATTTATTAACTTTATAGACCTTTGATTTCCAAAGCTTTATCGCATCCTCAAGAACATGTGCTACATCACCAGCCAGTCCAACATCTACTGAAATAACCTTATTTATTGAAGATGGATCAATGTCTACATGTATTTTTTTTGAATTGGGTGAAAACTCATCTATTTTACCTGTTATTCTATCATCAAAGCGAGCACCTATATTAATCATCAAATCACATTTATTCATTGCCATATTAGCCTCATAGGTTCCATGCATCCCTAACATTCCAACAAATTGGTTATCGTCACCTGGGAATGCGCCTAGTCCTTGTAAAGTTGATGTAATTGGGAATCCAGTAAGTCTTACAAATTCTCTAAGTAATTGAACAGCAGCATTACCCGAATTAATTACTCCACCACCAGTATAAAATATTGGTTTTTCTGCATTAACAATTAATTGTAATGCTTCATCAATCTTATCAATGTTTGCTTTTAATTTAGGTCGATATGATTTGTGCTTAACAGTATCAGGACCTATATATGTTCCAGTTTGAAACTGAATATCTTTTGGTATATCGACTAATACTGGACCAGGTCTACCATTAGAAGCAACATAGAATGCCTCATGTAAAATCCTTGAGAGATCATTAATATCTTTAACCAGCCAATTATGCTTAGTGCAAGGACGAGTTATGCCAACTGCATCACATTCTTGGAAAGCATCTGTTCCAATAAGATGGGTCGGTACTTGACCGCTTATACACACTAAAGGTATTGAGTCCATCATTGCATCCGTCAGTCCAGTAACTGCATTTGTAACTCCAGGACCTGAAGTAACTAATAATACACCAACCTTACCACTTGAACGCGCATATCCCTCTGCAGCGTGCGCAGCGCCCTGCTCGTGTCTAACTAAAAAATGCCTAATCGGCTTATTAGAGTCCTTATCTTTAGCTAGTTCATCATATATTGGCAAAACTGCTCCACCAGGATATCCAAAAATTGTATCTACTTGTTGATCTTCAAATGCTTTAAGAACCATCTGAGCTCCAGTAAGTTGCATATTAACCATATTCATCCTCTTTAAATTGAAATGCTCTTTTATGGATATTTGAGAAAAAAGTCAAATTTTATAAATTAATGAAAAGTATTTTATATTAATACTTTATATATATTTCTTAATATCTATATTTGAAGAAATATTATTACCTCTAATCCAGGTGATTTGCCTTTTGATATAATTTCTGGTGTTTTTCTTAGATAAATTTATGCAATCTTGTTTACTAATTTCGTTATCTAAATATCTCTTGATTTCTCTTACCCCAATAGCCTTCATTATTGACTGTTTACTATCAAGATTTTGATCTAATAAATTCCTTACTTCTTGAACAGCGCCATTTGCAAGCATCGCATCAAACCTATGCTCGCTCCTTTTGTATAATTCATTCCGATTAAATTGAGGTATAAATACTTCAAAATTAACTTCTTTTAGTAATTTTTTATTCTCCGTTTGCCATTCTTCTATTGATTTACCTGTCGACTTAATAACGTTCAATGCCCTCATTACTCTTTGGGTATCTTGCTTAGTAACTTTTGTTTCTTGATTAAGTTCAACTAGCTGATTATATAAATATTCAACACCATATTTTTCAAGCTCTTCTTCAGTTCCTAATTTAATTGATGCAGGAACTTCTGGAATATCTGAAATACCCT
The DNA here is from genome assembly GCA_902634045.1 of uncultured Pelagibacteraceae bacterium. Classification (GTDB taxonomy): domain Bacteria; phylum Pseudomonadota; class Alphaproteobacteria; order Pelagibacterales; family AG-422-B15; genus CACPJE01. Next base: position 1,676 of record CACPJE010000021.1, on the reverse strand, counting down.
CCATTAATGATTTTAAGTACATTCCTGTTCCACCAACTAAAATTGGTAACTTGTCTTCACTCCAACAAGTTTTTATTTCTTTTGTTACTAGGTCTAACCATGCTGCCACAGAACAATTATTCTTACCATCTATAACACCATAAAGCTTATGAGCTACTTTTTTCTCATCAATCTCTGATGGTCTAGAAGTTAAAATTCTTAAATCTTTATATAATTGAATACTGTCAGCATTGATGATATTTGATTGAATATTGTTCGCAATTTTTATTGCAGTACCAGATTTCCCACATGATGTTGGTCCAAATAAAATGAGCACCTTTTTCTGAGCCATTTTATAAATAATCCAATTGTTTAATTAAGGGATAATCGAACGCCAATATATTTTCTAGAGTTTGGTCCAGCATAGAATACAATCAATATATTTTCTTTACCTTGCGCAATCACTTCGTCTATTACTGCTAGAGCTTCGCCTGAAGTTTTAACTGGTTTATTTTGTATTTCTATAATGACGTCATCCTTTTTAATATTTTGCCTTATTAGAAACGAGTCCTCCTCAATATCTGCAACAATTACACCATCAACACTCTGATCTAATTCTAATCTAATTTTATCATCATCTGATAAAGTCCTAACTTTTATTCCTAATTCTTTTATTTGAACCGATGTTCCCTGATTTTCGATGGCTGCCAATTCATCTAATGAAGGCTGTTTTCCCAAATTCACATAAAGAGTCGTTTTACTTTCATTTCTCCATACAACTACTTCAGTGCTTTGACCTATCACCGCTTCTGCAACAAGCTTAGGTAGTGTCTGAACAGATTCAACTTCTTCTCCATTAAACCTAATAATAATATCTCCCTCTTTCACCCCATCCTTTAATGCAGGGCTATCTGGAGTCAAGCCTTGAACTAAAGCTCCATATGTTTTCTCTAATCCTAGACTTTGAGCTATTTCATCTGTTACTTCTTGAATTCTGACTCCAAGCCAAGCTCTTTGTATTTCTCCGGTATCCTTAAGCTGATTAATAATATTTTTAGCTAAATTAGATGGTATAGCAAATCCAAGGCCAATAGATCCACCGCTTGGTGACACAATCATTGAGTTAACTCCGATTACTTCACCTTCTAAATTAAATAGTGGCCCTCCCGAGTTTCCTCTATTTATAGCAGCGTCAGTTTGAATAAAATCATCATACCTTCCACCTAGCATCCTTCCTCTTGCTGAGACTATGCCAGCAGTAACAGAGCCCCCCAAGCCATGAGGGTTTCCAATTGCCATAACCCAACTTCCAACTTTGGCATTATCAGAATCTCCAAATTCTAAAAAAGATAAGCTATCTAAAGTGTCAACTTTCAACAGAGCCAAGTCTGTTTCACTATCAAATGCAATTAACTCTGCTTCTAATTTTAAACCACTGGTAAAGGTTACTTGGATATCAGAAGCATTTTGCACTACGTGATTGTTCGTTACAATATAGCCATCTTCAGAAATCACAAATCCAGAACCTAAAGAACTAAATTCTCTTTCAGACTGTTCAGGCGTAGGCATATTAAAAGGAAAATTAAAAAAGTCTTCAATTGAAGGAACTTGAGGGGAAGATTGTTCAATTACTCCTGTTGTAGAAATGTTTACTACTGATGGAGAGACCTCTTCAGCTAAATCAGCGAAGGTATCGG
>CACPJE010000020.1 GCA_902634045.1 uncultured Pelagibacteraceae bacterium | reverse complement strand
TGCATCAGAGCGAAGTGCGGGTTCAACAGTAGAATATGGGAATACAGAGCTCGCTGTTGAAGCAATAGATAATTTTGACATTTCAAAAGTACAAATAGCATTATTTTCTGCAGGTTCCGACGTCTCAAAAGAATGGGCGCCAAAATTCGGTGAAAAGAATTGTGTTGTTATTGATAACTCAAGCCAATTTCGAATGGATGATGATATTCCATTAATAGTGCCAGAGGTTAACCCAGAAGCTATTCAAAATTTCAAGAATAAAAATATAATAGCAAATCCAAACTGCTCAACAATTCAACTTGTGGTAGCGCTTAAACCATTGCATGAAATATCAAAAATAAAAAAAGTGATTGTATCGACATATCAGTCTGTATCTGGTGCAGGCAAGGCTGCAATGGATGAGTTATTTGATCAAACTAAGAATATGTTTTCAGATGAAATAAAGGAAAATATAAATTTTACGAAACCAATTGCATTTAATGTTATTCCTCATATTGGTGATTTTGTAGATGATGGTTATACAAAAGAAGAAATTAAAATGAGAGAGGAAACTAATAAAATATTAGATAAAGATATTCAATTTAGTGCAACTTGTGTAAGGGTTCCTGTTTTCATAGGCCATGCAGAAGCGGTCAATGTTGAATTTGAGAATAAAATAAGTGTCGATGAAGCACGCAATGCTATTAAAAATGCATCTGGCTGCAGTTTACTTGATGAGCGCAAAGATGGGGGTTATGTCACGCCCAAAGAATGTGCGGGCAATGACGATACTTATGTTTCAAGGATAAGAGAAGATTCTGCAATTTCTAATGCATTATCATTATGGGTAGTTTCAGATAATTTAAGAAAAGGGGCTGCACTTAATACTATTCAAATAGCAGAAATATTAATGGAGAAACACTTAAATCAATGAGAAAAGATGTAAGAAAACCAAGGAGAAGCGTTCTTTATGTTCCCGGCTCAAGTGAAAAAGCTTTGAATAAGAGCTCCACTCTTGATGTGGATGCAATTATTTATGACCTTGAGGACTCTGTGGCACCAGATGCAAAAAAAGAGTCAAGAAAAGCTGTCATTGATATAATTAACTCTGAAATAAACAAAAATAAAGAACAGGTCATTCGTATCAACTCTCTTAATACTGATGAGGGTAGAGAAGATATAAAAATTTTAGAGAACTGTACCCCAGATGCAGTTCTTATCCCAAAAGTTAATGAGGCAAAGGAAGTTATTGAGTTTGAGAAATTTTTAAAAAATGATGAAACTAAAATTTGGGTTATGATGGAAACAGCATTAGCTATTGTGAATGCATATGATATTGCAAAATCATCTAAATACTTGAAATGTTTTGTTATGGGAACAAATGATCTTTCAAATGAATTAGGTATTGAAGAAGATCTCAAAAGAACAGCCCTTCAAACAAGCTTTGAAAAATGCATGATGGCAACAAAAGCATACAAGTTATCCATTTTAGATGGAGTTTATAATGATATTCGTGATTCTAATGGATTTGAAGAGGAGTGTGTTTACAGTCATGGCCTTGGATTTGATGGAAAAACTTTGATTCATCCTGCTCAAATAGACATTTGTAATAGAGTTTTTACTCCAACGCCTGATCAACTTGAAAAAGCTAAAAGAATTGTTGAAGCTTTTAATGATGCTAGAAAAAAAGACCCAAATGTAGGAGTAATTGTTTTTGAAGGTAGTCAAGTTGAAGAATTACATGTTGCACACGCTAAAAGAATTTTAAAAGCCGAGAAACTAATTTCTGAAGTAGCTGGTGAAAAAGAAGAGATAATTCAAGGACCGCAAAATCAATTTAAATATAAAACAGGTAATTTCTTTGAAGACTTTTACATGGGTCAAAAAATTGAACATGGGACTCCTAGAACAATTACATCAGGAGATAGTTCATTATATACAGCTCTATATGGTTCAAGATATGCATTACACTCCTCAAAAGAATTTGCAAAATCTTTATCACTTGATGACTCACCTATTGATGATTTTTTACTATTTAATGTTGCATTTGGTAAAACAGTTCCAGATATATCACTAAATGCAATTGCAAATTTGGGTTACGCGGAGTGCAAGTTTCTTAAACCTGCATATCCAGGCGATACAATAAAATCTACTTCAGAAGTTATTGGATTGAAGGAAAATTCTAATGGTGAAAATGGAGTGGTATATGTTCACTCTATTGGTACAAATCAAAATAACGAAAAAGTAATTGATTATAAAAGATGGGTAATGGTAAGAAAAAAAGATAAAAAATTAGAAAGTATTGAAAAAAATGTTCCCAAATTATCTAAAGAAGTTTCAAAAGAAGAAGTTATTGAGATTTCCAAAAGCTATAATTTTAATTGTGATAAATTTAATTTTCAAGAATCGGGATCAAGTTTAACTTTTGAAGACTATACAATTGATGAAAAAATTAATCACATAGATGGAATGACCATTGAGTCTGCAGAACATATGATGGCTACAAAATTGTACCAGAATAATGCTAAAGTTCATTTTAACCATTTTATTGAAAAAGGTGGCAGGTTTGGGCAAAGAATAGTTTATGGTGGGCATGTCATTAGTTTGTCTAGAGCATTGTCTTTTAATGGCTTGTCTAATGCATTTAAAGTTGTGGCTATTAATGGGGGTACACACGCCTCCCCATGCTTTGCAAAAACAACAGTTTTTGCATGGAGTAAAATACTTGATAAAGTAGAAGTTACTGAATCTATTGGAGCTATGAGAGTCAGGACAAATGGAATTGGCGATGCTCAAGCCTACCAATTCCAGCACACCAATAGTGACGGTAAATTTGATCCTTCAGTCTTATTAAGCTTGGATTATTGGGTTCTAGTGCCAAGAAAAAAGGCATAACAGACCTTTAAATTACTATATATTGATACATATTATGATTCATAAACTGTAATCATGGAAAACCCTTTATCACCACATCTTCAAATCTATCGCTTGCAGATTACTTCTGTTATGTCAATTTTGCATAGAGTTAGTGGAGTAGTAACATCTCTAGGATCAATAATTCTAGTAACATGGCTTCTAGCTCTTGGTCTTGGTGAAGAAGCTTTGAATTTTATAAATTCGATTTTTTTTAGTTTTCTTGGAAGAGCTGTATTAATTGGATTTACACTTGCGGTTTGTTTTAATGTTCTTAACGATATACGACATCTGTTTTGGGATTACGGATATGGATTTAGTTTAAATGCTGTAAAAATTTCTGGATGGTTAATTATTATATCTTCTATATCTTTGACAGTTTTAATCTGGTTATTTGCTTATGAGGTAATTTGAATGAGTGATTCAGCCAAAACAACTTGGAAAGTTAATCAGTTTACGAGCATAATTCTTGTTCCATTCATAAGCTATTTAATTTTTAAAATAATAGAACTATCAAAACTTCCGTATGATGAGATTATTAGTGAGTTAAGTAGTGCATGGAGCATATTTTATATATTGATTTTTACTATTTTGGGATTATTTCATATGAGACAAGGAGTTAATGAAATAATGGAAGATTATGTTCACAGTCAGAATTTTAAAAAAGTTTTTAAATTTTCAATCTCAATTTTTGTATTTGGCATTTTAACTTTTGTATGTTTATCACTTTTATTAATTTTGATGGTTTAAGATGATGAATTATGAAATCGAATATCATGAATATGATGTAGTCGTTGTCGGCGCAGGGGGCTCAGGTTTAAGAGCAACAGTTGGTGCTGTAGAAAATGGGTTCAAAACTGCATGTATTTCAAAAGTCTTTCCTACAAGAAGTCATACCGTGGCTGCACAAGGTGGAATTTCCGCTGCTTTAGGAAATATGGGTGAAGATGACTGGCGCTGGCACATGTATGATACAGTTAAAGGTTCTGACTGGCTAGGCGATCAAGATGCCATTGAATATCTGTGCAAAAATGCTCCAAAAGCTGTATTAGAGCTTGAAAATTATGGTGTTCCTTTCAGTAGAACTGAGGACGGAAAAATATATCAAAGAGCTTTTGGAGGAATGACTAAAAATTATGGAGAATCAACTGCCCAAAGAACTTGTGCTGCAGCTGACCGAACAGGGCATGCAATTATTCATACTCTTTATGGGCAATCACTTAAACATGGAGCAGATTATTATATTGAGTACTTTGTTCTAGATTTGCTTATGGTGGAAGGTGAATGTAGAGGAGTATTGGCATGGTGCTTGGAAGATGGAAAACTTCATGTTTTTAATTCAAAACAGACAGTTCTCGCTACAGGTGGATATGGAAGAGTTTACTTTTCTGCTACTTCAGCACACACTTGTACTGGAGATGGAAATGCAATGGTATTAAGAGCAGGACTTCCATTGCAAGACATGGAATTTGTACAATTTCATCCTACAGGTATTTATGGTGTAGGATGCTTGATTACTGAAGGAGCAAGAGGAGAGGGAGGTTATTTGGTTAACAGTGAAGGTGAAAGGTTTATGGAAAGATACGCACCTTCTGCCAAAGATTTAGCATCAAGAGACGTTGTTTCACGGTCCATTACTAAAGAAGTATTAGAAGGAAGAGGGGTTGGTAAAGACAAAGACCATGTTTTTCTTCATTTAGATCATATAGACTCGAAAATATTAGAAGAAAGACTACCAGGAATTTCTGAGTCAGCAAAAATTTTTGCTGGTGTTGATGTTACTCAGAGTCCAATACCTGTTATTCCAACTGTTCACTATAATATGGGTGGTATCCCTACCAATTTCCATGGTGAAGTTATGGACTTAGTTAAGGGAGATGAAAAGAATGTACATGGACTTATGGCAGTTGGAGAAGCAGCTTGTGTAAGTGTTCACGGAGCCAATAGACTTGGATCCAATTCTTTAATTGATTTAGTTGTTTTTGGTAAAGCGGCAGCCGATAGAATCAATGATACGACCTCGAAAGATACATCTAATAGTGATATCCCTCAGAATATAGTAGACGAAGCAGTTGCCAGATTTGATAAAACTAGAAATTCTAATGGGGAAGTTTCAACATCTGAATTGAGATCTAGCATGCAGAAAGTAATGCAAAAGCATTGTGCGGTTTTTAGGGATGATCAAATAATGAGTGAAGGATCAAAGCTAATTGAGGAGATATGGCTTGGATCATCCGAGATAAAAATCAAAGATAAATCTATGATTTGGAATACTGATTTATTAGAGACCCTTGAATATAAAAATCTAATAGAGCAAGCTGTAGTTACTATGAACTCTGCTCTGAATAGAAAAGAGAGCCGTGGAGCACACGCAAGAGAAGATTACAAAGAAAGAGATGATAAGAATTGGATGAAGCATACTCTATCTTGGTTAGATGATAAATCTTGTAAAATAGATTATAGATCTGTTCATGAATATACACTTTCAAACGAAGTCAAATACATTGAACCTAAGGCAAGGGTGTATTAATGGTTAAATTTAATCTTCCAGATAATTCAAAACTCACAAAAGGTGATTATTTTAAATCTGATATTGGATCAAAAAATATAAAAAAATTCCAAATTTATAGATGGTCACCTGAAGATGAGAGGAATCCAAGAATGGATACATATGAAGTAGACATGAATTCATGTGGACCCATGGTTCTTGATGCAGTTATGAAAATTAAAAATGAAATTGACTCATCTCTTACATTCAGGAGATCATGTAGAGAAGGAATATGTGGTTCTTGTGCAATGAATATTGACGGTACAAATACTCTAGCATGTACGAAGGCAATAAATGATGTTAAAGGTGATATTAAAATTTATCCTTTACCACATATGCCCGTTATTAAGGATTTAATAACCAACTTAAAAAGTTTATATACTCAATTAAAGTCAATCAAACCTTGGCTGCATAGTAAAAAAACTCAAGCAACTGATGTAGAGAATATTCAATCTAAAGAGGAAAGGTCAAAGTTGGATGGGCTGTATGAATGTATATTATGTGCTTGTTGCTCAACTTCATGTCCAAGTTACTGGTGGAATAGTGACAAATATCTTGGCCCCGCTGTGTTATTGCAGTCATACAGATGGCTTCAGGATAGTCGTGATGAAGAGAGAAAAGAAAGATTAAAAGAGTTAGATGATACTTTCAAAGTTTATAGATGTCATACCATAATGAATTGTACACAAGCATGTCCAAAAGGATTGAATCCCGCTGAAGCTATTGCAGGGATTAAAAGAATGATATCCCAACAATCATAAAATAGTGGATTTTTATAAAGACTTTAAGCCTGATTTAACACCTAAAGAGATGTTGGAGTATGGGATCTTCGGAGGTTCATATTTTAATGGTCAAATTGATGAATATCCTAAAATATGGTTTAAGAAAGCCAAGCTTAGCAAAGAATTTAATAAAGATTTAAATTATTTTAAAGTTAAAGCAGGACTTTCTTATGAAGAATGGAAAAAAAAAGGTTGGATTATGAAGGAAGATCCTAAAGGCTGGTTTGAATGGTACTGTAGATTTTATATGGGAAGACGAATTGTTGATATAGATCAAATTCAAATTAAAAGATGGAAAGCTTTCGGACCAAGACATATTGGTGGTATTACAAAAAATTGTGATAGTATGGACTTGGATTGTAGAAAAGTTCAAAGGCAAGCATTGCTTCAGTGGGCTTACAATCCTTTTTTTTAAAAAAAATTCAACTATCAAGGACTTAATTATTAGTGGATCTCACAAAAGATAAAATATCTGATTTAATAAGAAAAATTGCCATACCTTCAAGTATAGGAACATTATTTCAAACTCTATATAATATTGTTGATGCAAAATTTGCAGGACTTATTGATCCAGGTGCAATTACTGCAATTGCTAAGTCATTTCCAATTTATTTTATAATTATTGGAACTACAGTAGGATTGTCTGCAGGAGTAACAGCTTTAATATCGAACGCTTTAGGTAAAAAGGATGAGAGTACTGCCTCTTTTTTATTTTCTCAGTCAATTCTTGTAAGTATTTTAGCTGCTCTTATAGTTACGATTATTGGTGTATATGGAACAGAGCCAATATTAATTATTTTAAAAACAGGGCCAGAGGTGATTGCTTATGCAAAAGATTATATGCATGTTATTTTTTTTGGAAGTATTTTATTTTTTTTACAATTAACAATAAATGCATCTCTTGTATCTCGGGGTGATACAAAATCTTTAAGAAATGTACATATTGTTAGCTTCTTTTTAAATATAATCTTAAATCCAATTTTTATATATGGTTTCTATTTTATACCAGCAATGGGAATTTCTGGGATCGCTTTTGCAACTTTATGTGCTCAACTCTTCGGGCTTGTTTATATAATTTACAAAGTGAACAAAACTGATCTAAAAAAATATATTTATCCTGAATGTTTCTATCCAAAAATAAATTTATTAAAAGATATCATTCAACAAGCAATTCCTGCTACAGGTTCTATGATATTTATTGGCTTTGGCATATTTGTACTTCTTTATTATGTCTCATTATATGGCGATTATTCGGCTGGGGGATATGGAGCAGCTATTCGCTTTGAACAATTATTTTTACTTCCAGTTCTTGGATTAAATGCTTCAACACTCTCATTAGTCGGACAAAACTTTGGGGCATCAAATTTTGATCGTATAAGAGAAACTTATTTAAAATCTATCTTTATAGGTAGTGTTTTTATGGGTATCTGTGGAATTTTAATTTTTTTTTCCTCAGATTACATAATGATTTTTTTTAGTAATGATCCACAAATAATTTATTATGGTTCAACTTATTTAAAAATAGCTGCTTTTGCAGGACCCTGTTATCCAATATTTTTTATCTCATCAGCCCTATTACAAGGACTGAAAAAACCAATTTACCAAATGATAATTAATTTAATGAGAATGGTGATACTTCCAATTTTTGCTCTTACAATTGCTGTTATTTATTTAAAGGTATCATTTTTTACAATGTTCTTAGTAATACTTTTAATCAATTATATATTTGCAACAGTAGTTTTTTTATTTTCTGTTTACCAGATTAAATTAGAAAGAAAAAACTATAATCCAAACTTAGCTGCTGTTTGATCAAAAAAACCTTTATTTTTTTGATCAGCAATCCAATGATTAATAAAGTTAATCCACTCCTGATCTTCTCTAGGCACTAAGATAGCAAATAACTTTGCATTTTTAGGCTCATCAAGATTTACAATTGATAATTCAGGATAAAGAGTTACTAGTTTTAATGCATCAACTTTACTTGTTAATGATACATCAGCTCTACCTGACAAAACTTCTTGATATTCACGTGCTGGAGCTTCAACTGCAATAATTTTTGAATCAGGGAAAGATTTTTTTGCTTCATTTTCAAATACAGTTCCCATTGTTACTGCAATACTTTTACTTTCATCAATACTTTCCCAATTATCAATTTCACTATTATTTTTTGTTAGTGTCATCGCAACTGTTCCAGTTCCATAGTATGAATCAGTATATCCAGCAGTTAATGCTCTTTGAGCGGTAATAGAAGCACTTGAAGTCATATGATATTTTGAGGAAACAACACCTGATACCAGATTTTTCCAATCAGTAGGCACAAACTCTACATCAACTCCCATATCTGAAGCTAATTTCTTTGCTACATCAATATCAAAACCTTCATATTTATTTGTTTCAGGGTTTTTAAAACTCCAGCCAGGAAAATCTCCAGTTGTTCCAACTTTAAGGACTCCACTTTGGACGATATCATCCAAAACTGAGCTAAATGCTGTGGAATTAAAACTGATTAAAACTAATAAAGTGAATATGGAGTTACGTAAAAAAATCATTATAAAGACCTCAAGATGTAATTAATGTTATATTTAAAATATAACTAATTTTATTATAATGAAATTCAAGCTAAATACTAAATTTTTATACCTATTTTGTATCCTATTTATTTCTATTTTTTTATCTGGCTGTTCAAGTAACTATAAGTGGGGCTGGTATGTAATTTCTCCATCTAATAAAATTGGCCTTTCGAATATTGAGTTTCTGCTAGGAGGACTAAAATTTACTATAACTGTTTCAATAATAGCCATGTTTTTTGCAATACTTTTAGGGTTAATCATATCTATTGCAGGAACCACAAAAAATAAATTCTTAAATGTAATTAATGTTAGCTATATAGAAGTTATAAGAGCTATCCCTGTATTGGTAATGATTTTATGGGTCTACTATGGTTTACCAGTTTTATTAAATTTAAACTTTAGTGCTTTTGCTGCTGGAATAATTGCTTTGAGCATATGTGAAAGTCCATTCATTTCAGAAATTTTTAGATCGGGGATCCAAGCAGTACCAGCTGGACAGAAAGAGGCAGGTACATCATTAGGATTAAACTTCTTTCAAAAATTTTATTTAATTACTTTACCTCAAGCAATTCGAATTATTTTACCGGCTTTAGGAAATCAATTTGTGTATATGCTGAAGATGTCTTCATTGGTATCAATAATAGGATTAAATGAATTAACTAGGAAAGCTAATGAGCTTGTTGTAAGCCAATACAGACCATTAGAAATATATACTTTTTTAGTATTAGAGTATTTAGTTCTTATTTTAATTGTTTCTTACTTTGTTAGAAAATTGGAAAAGAAATTAAGAGTTTAAATTATTTATTTAAATAAATAACAGAGAAATAAAGTAAAAAACTGTAACGATAGTTAAAGCCTCTCCGAATTGAATTCTCATATTATTTATCCTATTGCAATGATGGACAACAAATAACTTTTAGGGGAATTCATTAATATGTTGCCCATCAATTAAGTAATTAATCAATAATTAATGATATATGTTATTGGTTGAATATTTTGAAATTAATAAGCCTGCCAAAATGACATTGACATAAAAAAATTATATCGCGCTAATTAATATTTTTTTTGTAATTTTACCTCGAAACTTCCACCATGCCAACTGGGACTAATAGACTTGATTTGGTGATTATTTTCTGACCAGTATGGGAACTCTTTTCTAATTTGTCCACTTTTACCAGTTACAATCTCTACTTTTGGCAAATTATTAATATAAGCTTCGTAAATGAAGTCAGTGAATTCATCAAATGCTTCATCAAGTGTTAATCCGTGGAGATCAAGTTTTTTCATATTGAATCTTTGCGATTGGTATAGATTTAATCTACAATATTTATTGGTATTTAATATGAAGAAAATTAATCAATTTATTAACGGCAAAGAGCATTTAAGCAAATCTTCAAGATTTGGTGATATTTTTAATCCTGCAAAAGGTGAAAAAATTGGAGAAGTAAGTTTTGCTAACAAAGATGATGTGCAATTAGCAATAGATAGTGCTCGAGCTGCTTTTCCGTCTTGGGCACAAACACCCCCATTAACTCGTTCTCGAATTTTGTTTAAATTCAAAGAGCTCATATTGAGAGATATGGATAAGCTGGCTTTAGAGTTAACTAATGAGCATGGAAAAATTTTAAGTGATTCTACAGGCTCGGTTACTAGAGGTATGGAAGTTGTCGAGTTTGCATGTGGAATTCCACATTTGTTAAAAGGTGAATTTTCTGAAAATGTAGGATCTGCTATTGACAGTTGGAGCATTCGCCAGCCATTAGGAATAAGTGTAGGTATATCTCCATTCAACTTTCCAGCTATGGTGCCAATGTGGATGTTTGTAATCTCAATTGCATGTGGGAATTGCTTTATATTAAAGCCAAGTGAAAAGGACCCTTCAGTTCCAATGATGTTAGCAGAGTTATTAAAAGAAGCAGGTTTGCCAGATGGTGTATTTAATGTAATTAATGGTGATAAAGAAGCTGTTGATTTATTAATTACAGACCCTCATATAGAATCAGTTAGTTTTGTTGGTTCAACTCCAGTTGCAGAATATATTTATCATACTTCATCTAAGCATAACAAAAGAGTTCAATCATTAGGTGGCGCAAAGAATCATATGGTTGTTATGCCTGATGCAGATCTTGATCAGGTAATTGATGGATTAATTGGAGCTGGCTATGGTTCAGCGGGTGAGCGCTGTATGGCTCTATCTGTAGCAGTTGCTGTTGGAGATGTAGGAGATCGATTAATAGAAAAGTTAACACCTCGCGTTCAATCATTAAAAGTTGGACCAGGCACAGATCCTGAGGTTGAGATGGGTCCATTAATCAGTAAAGTTCATTTACAGAAAGTACAATCGTATGTTGATAAAGGAGTATCCGAAGGCGCTGATCTTTTAGTTGATGGTAGATCAATTGCTCTTCAAGGCTATGAAGATGGATATTTTATTGGAGGTTGTCTGTTTGATAATGTTAAGCAAGATATGACTATATACAAAGAGGAGATATTTGGCCCAGTTCTCTCAGTTGTACGTCAACAGTCCTTTGATGATGCTTTGAACTTGATTAATGATCATGAGTTTGGAAATGGAACTACTATTTATACTAGGGATGGAGATACAGCTCGATCTTTTACAAACCAATGTAAAATTGGAATGGTGGGAGTAAATGTGCCAATCCCTGTGCCGATGGCATTTCATAGTTTTGGGGGCTGGAAAAGGTCACTATTTGGTGACCATGCAATGCATGGTATGGATGGTGTGAGATTTTTTACTAAACTTAAAACTATAACATCAAGATGGCCTACAGGAATTCGAAAAGGTGCAGAGTTTATTATTCCTACAATGAAATAACATAAGATTCTTATCTTGATTTTCATTTTTATCTAGTTACTTTACGCCTTAAATACTCACTAATAATGAAAAAACATAAAATATTACTAATTGGAGCGGGACAAATTGGAGGTACTTTAGCGCACATAGCAGCAATAAAGGAACTTGGAGATATTGTTTTGTTTGACCTAGTAGCTGGAATAGCAAAAGGAAAAGCATTGGACATTTCTCAGTCGAATGCAGTTGATGGTTTCAATGTGAATCTCTCAGGTACTGACAATTATGAAGATACCAGTGGGTCTGATGTCATCATTATAACAGCCGGTGTTCCAAGAAAACCAGGCATGACTAGAGATGATCTGCTTGGAACAAATTTAAAAATAATTAAACAAGTTGCTGATGGAATTAAAAGCACCTCACCTGATGCTTTTGTTATATGTATTACTAATCCATTGGACGTAATTGTTATGGCATTACAAAAATATTCAGGATTGCCAAAAAATAAAGTTATAGGTATGGCAGGAATTCTTGATACTTCAAGATTCAAGTATTTTATTTCTCAGGAATTAAATGTTCCAATTAAAGATATAAACTCATTTGTTCTGGGTGGCCATGGAGATACTATGGTTCCTGTTCCTAATAGAACAACTATAGCAGGTAAACCTTTATTAGATTTCATAAATGAAGGTATTATCTCTCAATCTAGATTAGATGAAATCATAAATCGAACTCGAAATGGTGGAGCAGAAATTGTCAAACTGTTAGAGAAAGGCTCAGCATTTTATGGTCCTGCAGCTTCAGGAATAGAAATGGCACAATCTTATCTTAAAGATGAAAAGAAAACTCTACCATGCGCTGCTTATCTTAATGGTGAATATGGATTTAAAGATATTTATGCTGGCGTTCCAGTTGTTATAGGATCTAATGGAATAGAAAAAGTAATTGAATTAGATTTAGATGATGAAGAAAAGAAGTCATTTGAAACTTCAATTGCAGCAGTGACTGAACTATTTGATGCGGCTAAAAACATAGATCCTCTGCTAAAATAGTTTATGAATATTCACGAACATCAAGCAAAAGAACTTTTTAGAGAGTACAATATTCCTGTTTCGACTGGATCAGTGGCTTTTTCAAAAGACCAAATAGAGCAATCAGTAAATGAAGTATCAGGTCCTACTTGGGTTGTTAAAGCCCAAATTCATGCTGGAGGTAGAGGAAAAGGAGGAGGAGTTAAAGTAGTTTCATCATCTGAAGACGCAGTTAGTTCAGCAGAAAAGATGTTTGGTATGAATTTAATAACCCCGCAAACAGGAAAAAAAGGAAAAATTGTAAATCGAGTTTATATTGAAAATGGATCTGATATTGAAAAAGAGTTGTATCTATCATGTTTAGTAGATCGAGCCACAAGCAAAATTGCATTTATTGTTTCAAAGATGGGCGGCATGGATATAGAGACAGTAGCGAAAGATACTCCAGATGAAATCACAACAGTTATAATTGAACCTTCAAAAGGAGTTAGTGATACAGATCTTGAAAAGATGAGCACGGCTTTAAATCTTGATAAGAACTTATCAAATCAATTTTCTTCTTTAATCAGAAACTTACACCAATTTTTTGTTGAAAAAGATGCAAGTTTACTAGAAATCAATCCCCTTATTATTACAAAAGATCAAAATCTTTTATGTCTTGATGCAAAGGTAAATTTTGATGATAACGCTTTATTCAGACATCCAGAAATTGAAAAATTAAGAGATCTAAATGAAGAAGATCAATACGAACAGGAAGCTGCTAAATATGATTTAGCCTATATCAAATTAGATGGAAATATTGGATGTATGGTGAATGGTGCTGGTTTAGCTATGGCAAGTTTAGACATCATCAAGATGTATGGTGGTGATCCTGCTAATTTTCTTGATGTTGGAGGAGGTGCTACCAAAGAAAAAGTAAGTAACGCATTCCAGATTATTTTATCAGATGAAAGCGTTAAAGGAATATTAGTGAATATTTTTGGAGGTATTATGCGTTGTGACATTATTGCTGAAGGTATCGTTGCTGCAGCTAAAGAGCTTAAAATTTCTGTACCTCTTGTTGTGAGACTTGAGGGTACGAATGTTGAGGAAGGTAAATCAATTTTAAACAACTCTGGAATTGATATTGTTTCAGCAATGGATCTTGATGACGCTGCTAAAAAAATAGTTAAATTAGTCTGATGTCTGTAATTATAAATAAAGAAACTAAAGTCATATGTCAGGGGTTTACAGGATCCCAAGGAACTTTTCATTCAGAACAAGCTATTAAGTATGGCACAAATATGGTTGGTGGAGTTACTCCTAATAAAGGAGGAACTACCCATCTTAATCTTCCAGTCTTTAATAGTGTTTCTGAGGCTAAAGATAAAACGGGAGCAGATGCTTCAGTAATATATGTTCCCCCTGCTTATGCCGCTAATGCAATTATAGAGGCAATGGAAAGTGAAATCGATTTAATAGTTTGTATAACTGAAGGCATTCCAGTTATGGATATGATGAAAGTAAAGGACAAACTATCTAACTCTAAATCAAGATTGATTGGTCCAAATTGTCCAGGAATTATAACTCCTGAAGAATGTAAAATTGGAATAATGCCTGCTCATATACATAAAAAAGGAAGTGTTGGAATTGTATCTAGATCTGGGACCTTAACTTATGAAGCTGTTTATCAAACAACAGTTGCAGGCATGGGTCAATCAACATGCATAGGAATAGGTGGAGACCCTATTAATGGTACTAATTTTATAGACTGTTTGGAACTATTTCTGTCAGACCCAGAAACTGAATCTATAATTATGATTGGAGAAATTGGTGGTTCCGCTGAGGAAGAGGCAGCAGAGTTTTTGGCTAATCATAAAAATAAAAAACCAACTGTCGGATTTATTGCTGGAACATCTGCCCCTCCTGGAAGACGAATGGGTCATGCTGGAGCAATTGTATCTGGGGGTAAAGGTGGGGCAGAAGATAAAATTGAGGCTATGAAAATTGCTGGAATTTATATATCAAATTCACCTGCCGCCCTTGGTTCAACTTTACTTGAGGTATTGAAGAATTAACCTTATTGTATTGTAATAGTTGATGACAAGTTCACAAATTAACGAAATTTTTGATAAGACTTCTTTTTTGCATGGTATTAATGCCGCCTATATTGAAGAAATGTTTGAGAAATTTCAATCTAATCCCAATAGTGTTCCATCTGATTGGAAAGAATTTTTCACCGGCATTACTGATAATATAAAAAAACAAAATAATTTAAAAGCTAGTTGGTCTAAAGAAAGAGAAGTTGAATTATCTAATGAAGACTTAGTTTCAGCAGTAGATGGCAACTGGTCAAGAAAATCATATTCTGAAGAAATTCAAATAGATAATAAAAATTCTGTAACAGTAGAAGATATTAAGCAACAAACTTTGGACTCTATTGGTGCTTTAAGATTAATTAGAGCATTTAGAGTAAATGGTCATCTTATAGCTAATTTAGATCCTTTAAATTTAAAAGAAACAACTCAACACCCTGAACTTGATTATAGAAATTATGGTTTTACAGATAAAGATTTAAATAAAGATATTTTTATAGATGGAAGTCTGGGACTTAACTCTGGCAAATTAAATGAAATTATAAAAATTCTCAGCGAAACGTATTCTGGTTCTATAGGAGTAGAGTTTGTTCATATTCAAGATGCTGATCAAAAACAGTGGGTTCAAGAGCGAATAGAGGAGGTAAGAAATAAAACTCATTTTACCGAAAAGGGGAAAATAGCAATTTATCGACGTCTCCTAGAAGCTGAAATGTTTGAAAAATTCTTAGATAAAAAATATTTAGGAACTAAGAGGTTTGGACTTGTTGGCAGTGAGTCGACTATTCCTGGAATAGAGCAAATCATCAAGCAAAGTTGCTTATCTGGCATTGAGGATATTTATATTGGTACAGCTCATAGGGGCAGATTAACTCTACTTTCATCAGTTATGGAAGTCCCTTTGAGGTCAATTATGGCTAAATTTCAAGGCGGCGGAGAAGACCCTAATGAGGTTTTAGGATCTGGAGATGTAAAATATCATCTAGGAATTTCAAGCGATAGAGAGTTTGAAGGAAAGAAAATACATTTATCTCTAACTCCTAACCCTTCACACTTAGAGTCAGTTGATCCTGTAGTTATTGGAAAAGTTAGAGCTGAACAAACTATGTTACAAGATAAAACTAATGATAGGGTTATTGGTCTCTTGATACATGGAGATGCCGCAATGGCAGGACAAGGTGTTGTTGCGGAAACTTTTGCAATGTCTCAGCTACGAGGTTTCAGAACTGGAGGGACAATTCATTTTGTAATAAATAATCAAATAGGATTTACAACTGTTCCTCACTATGGAAGATCAGCGCCATACTGCACAGAAATCGCAAAAATAATTCAAGCACCAATTTTTCATGTAAATGGCGATGATGTAGAGTCAGTTGTTCATGTTTGTCGATTAGCAGTTGAGTTTAGAAACAAATTTAAAACAGACGTAGTTGTCGATATGTTTTGTTATAGAAGATCCGGCCATAATGAAATGGATCTTCCAGAGTTTACTCAACCCTTAATGTATCAAAAAATTAAAGAGCACAAAACTGCCCTCAAAATTTATGAAGAGAAGCTGAAAGAAGAAAGTGTCTTAACTGACATTGAAGCTTTGAATCAGCATGAAGAGTATAAGAAAGTATTAGAGGAGGAGTTTGCTCTTTCTAAATCCTACAAATCTAATAAAGCTGATTGGCTTGAAGGATCGTGGAAAGGATTATCTACTGCATCTTTTGATGCAAGACGTGGCAAAACATCCGTTACAATAGAAGATTTAAAATTTATTGCTAAAGAGATACACAGAATTCCTGAAGACTTTAATGTTCATAAAAGAATTAAAAAAATTTATGAAGAGCGATTAAATTCTGTCTTAGATAACTCAGGAATAGACTGGGCGACAGCGGAGTCCTTAGCTTTTGCAACTTTGCTGAAAGAAGGATTTGGTGTGCGATTATCTGGTCAAGACTCAGGAAGAGGCACTTTCAGTCAAAGACATGCCGTTTTATACGATCAAATGAATGAAAAAAGGTTTGTTCCTCTTAGACACTTCATTGATAAACAAGGTTTTTTTGAAGTCATTGATAGTTTCTTATCAGAATATGGAGTTTTAGGGTTTGAATATGGATATTCTCAAGTGGATCCACGGACACTTGTTTTATGGGAGGGACAATTTGGTGATTTCGCAAATAATGCACAAACTATTATAGATCAATTTATAACAACCGGTGAAAGAAAATGGCTTCGAATGTCAGGACTTACACTTTTATTACCTCATGGCCATGAAGGTCAAGGATCAGAACATTCAAGCGCGAGACTAGAAAGATTTTTACAAATGTGTGCTGAAGACAATATTCAAGTAGTTAATTGCACTTCACCTGCCAACTACTTTCATGTTCTTAGGAGACAGTTACACCGAGATTTTAGAAAACCACTAATCATTATGACGCCTAAATCAACTCTAAGACATAAAAAGAATGTTTCATATGTAGACCAATTTATTAATGGCTCAACATTTCATCGAATTTTGAGAGATGAAATTAGTGTAAAAGAAGAGAAAAAAATTAATAGGGTACTTTTATGTTCTGGAAAAATTTATTTTGAATTACAAGACGAAATAGATAAATTAAAAAAGGAAAATGTTTTTATTTTGAGAATTGATCAGCTCTATCCATTTCCTTATGATGTTTTAAAAGACGAGCTTAAGAGATTTCCAGAAGCAGAGGTATATTGGGTACAAGAAGAGCCATCGAATATGGGAGCTTTTAGATTTATTAAGCATAGAGTTGAGTCAGTAATGGCATCTATGAATAGAAATGAAGAATTGTTGTTTATAGGAAGAAAAGCTTCGGCATCACCTGCTACCGGAATTCTAGATAGGCACATTGAAAATCAAAAGAATATTTTAAGATTGGCTATTGAAGGTGATAAACAAGAAATTATATCAAATAAAGATGGAGTATCCTTGGTTAAATTTAAACTGCCAATTGAATAAAAATTACAAAGTGGTAAAAAATAAATATGTCATCTGAAATTAAAGTACCATCTTTAGGAGAAAGTGTAGTCGAGGCTACGGTTGCAAAATGGTACAAAAATGTTGGTGACTCAGTTGTAATTGATGAACCTTTACTAGAATTGGAAACAGATAAAGTTACTCTGGAAGTACCCTCGCCTGTAACAGGAAAAATTGAAAAAATCTTATCTAATGAAGGTGATACAGTTGCTGTAGGAGCAGTTTTGGGTTCGATTGATGAGACATCAATATCTGATAAAAGTGCAACAAAATCTCAAAAACTTGAACCCCTTAGAGAACCTGAAGAGCAGGAAGAAATTAGTGTTGCAGTTGCAAATGAAGCAGTAGCGGGACAAGAAAATAAAAAAGAAAAAAAATTATCTCCTTCAACAAGAAAAATTATTGA
>CACPJE010000019.1 GCA_902634045.1 uncultured Pelagibacteraceae bacterium | reverse complement strand
GTTGCGAGTAATATAAAATAAGCATCAACTGTGTTAGTCGCATAAATAATTAAACAGATAACATAGAAAAAAATGGGAAATTCAAATAAGTTTGTTAAGTTCCTCTGAGTATTTTGAAGCATTTCACTACCATCATTAAAAACTGGAATTTTAAAGTCTTCTTCCTTATTTTTTTTGTCAATTACAATAGATTTTAACCTCAATAATGTAGCAAATAGGAATACTGCAAGGCTTAGCCAAAGCATATTATAAACAGGTACAAAAATTAGTTCATTTTCCATTCTAGAATCTCCTTGATTGAATTAAGAATCGACATAATTATATAGGTATTACGTTTTATTAACCATATTTATGAAAGGAGGTGGTCTATGTCTACAGATAGTATTATGGAGCTTTGCTCAAATCGACGAGGTTATCCAGTCTACGATAGATATGGAAACCTCCACTTTTTGAGTGGAGCTCCGTTCTAACTAATCATAACCCCCATAGAAATATGGGGGTTATTTATTAAAACTATAATTTCAAATTAGGTTTAAATTTTCTTGTTTTATTTTTGTCATTTATTGCAATAAAGGAGAATTCCCCACTTGCGACCACAACTTCTTTTTGATCCATCTCTGATCTTTTAGCTGTAATTTTTAATATCATCTTGGATTGTTTAATTTCCTTAATTGATCCATACACATTTAAAAACTTGCCTACATGCATTGGATTTTTATACTTAATATTTGATTCAACTAACACTGCATTTCCTTTGGATATTAATTGAGTCATATAAATACCTCCTTGGGCCATCTGAGTTATAACCCATCCTCCATGTCCAGTTCCATAGGGGTTGCTATTCCTTGGTTGGCAAATATTTCTAATTAATAACTTTTCCATAAAATTTCCTAAGATAGTAAAAACTTAATATCCCCAATAAGCAACCTATTATATTAAAGACAAAATCAACAATTTCAAATCCTCTATATGGCAATATGTAATGAATGAATTCAATTAATAAACTTATTATAATGCTAATTTTTACGTAAGAATTAAAAAATAAATGTCTTTCGCTAGTCAAATTAGCCAAAGCACCTAAAATAAAAAAAACAAACAAATGATCAAGATTATCAAGAATTATATTGCCTAAACCCCTATGAGAGTCCCAATTCCCATTTGGAACCCTTGCATACATATAAAATATGCAAGCCATATAAATTGAAAAGATGTATTTAATATTCTTCTTTAGTAAAATCATAAATTGTAGTATGCAAAATTAAAAGAATGATATCAAAAATGAAAATAGATAAAGCAGATCATTATGATGATATTGATAACATTTATCAGTTAATTTGGAAACTACTTGAATTTGGAAAGAAAAATTCAAATTCAGACATGCATCAAGGCTATCTTGCTACTCATTCAGCTAGATATCCATCGATTAGAACTGTTGTTTTAAGAGGCGTTGATAAGGTAAAACAAACTATATCTTTTCATACAGATTTTAGATCTGAAAAAATCAAGGAAATTAATCAAAATAATAAAATTTCATTACTTTTTTATGATCATGATCAAAAAGTACAAATTAAATGTTCTGGAATAGGATTAATTAATAACAAGAATGACAATTCAGATAAATCTTGGCAACGAACACAATCTTTTAGCAAAAAATGCTACATTGTAGATAAAGCACCTGGCTCTACTTCTGATAAACCTACTTCAGGTTATAAAAAAGAACATGAAATTGAATTACCTAATGAAGAAATATTGAATTCTGGTTATGAAAATTTTACACTCGTTAGCATGGAAGTATCTGAAATTGAATGGCTGTATTTACATCGCCACGGACACCGTAGAGCAAAATTTATAATCAATAATAAAGATTTAGTGAAGAAAGTTTGGTTAACTCCATAATGAAAGAACCACTACTATTTACTCCAGGTCCTTTAACAACATCAATACAAACTAAAAAGAGCATGTTGGTTGACTATGGTTCTTGGGATAATGAATTTAATTCAATAACTGCAAAGATAAGGAAGAAAGTTGTTAAAATACTAAAGGGCAATAGGAATTATACATGTGTTCCGCTTCAAGGAAGTGGTTCATTTGGCGTTGAAGCTATGATTATCAACTTTGTAAGACGCAATGAACCATTATTAATTTTAATCAATGGTGCCTATGGAGAACGCATTCAACAAATCTGTAAACATCACAAAATTAAACATGTGCCGTTTGTATGGAAAGAAGATCAATCTCTTGATCTAGAAAAACTCAAAAAAAAGCTTGATCAAAATAAAAAGATTAAACATTTAGCGTTTGTCCACTGCGAAACATCAACCGGAATATTTAATCCATTAAAAGAGGTAAGCGATTTATGTAAAAAGAAAAATATAAATCTTTATATTGATGCGATGAGCTCTTTTGGAGCTTTAGATATAAATGCTAATAAGATTAAATTTAAGGCTGTTGTCGCCTCTCCTAATAAATGCTTAGAAGGCGTTCCAGGGATAAATTTTGTTATCGCAAAAACATTAGACTTTAAAAGATGTAAAGGCATTTCAGATAATCTCTCCATGGACTTACATGATCAGTGGGACTATATGGAAAAAACTGGAAGATGGAGATATACACCCCCTACTCATGTTGTAGCTGCCTTTTTAAAGGCGTTGGAGCAGTTTGAAAAGGATGGTGGTCTTAAGGGGAGAGCAAAACGTTATAACGAAAATCTTAACATTCTAATCACTGAAATGACAAAAATTGGATTTAAATCATTACTACCTAGATCAGTACAAACTCCAATTATTGTGACCTTCATTTCACCGTCTGACAAAAAATTTAAGTTTAATAGATTTTACAATTACTTGAAAAAGAAAGGCTTCATCATCTACCCTGGGAAAATGGCGAAACGAGACTCATTTCGTATCGGATGCATTGGATTTATTGGAAAAAAAGAGATGAAAATGTTAACAAATCAAATTGCAAAATTTGTAAAAATGGAGAAAATATCTCTGAATTAAAGGAGGATACATGACAAAATATTTAGATGAAAAACGATATAATGGAAAAGTTCAAGCAGTAATTCTTGATTGGAGTGGAACGACTGCTGATGCCTACGTTGTTGCTCCAGCAGTAGTTTTTGTTGATGTATTTAAAAAACAAAATGTTGAAATATCTATGGCTGAAGCACGTGGACCAATGGGTCTTAGAAAAGACCTTCATATTAAAGCATTAACTGAAGTTGATGAAATCAAAGAACGCTGGAAAGGTGTTCATGGAAAATATCCAGACCAAGATGATGTCGATAAAATGTTTGCAGACTTCGTTCCTATGCAGCTTGATTGCTTGAGAAAATATACAAATTTACTTCCTGGAGTTGCTGATGTTACACAGAGAATGCAAAAACAAGGTATTAAATTAGGTAGCACTACTGGATTTGTTCGATCTATGGTTGATATTCTTGAAGAGGAAGCAGCTAAACAAGGTTATAAACCTGATGCATCGGTTGCAGGTGATGAAGTTGTTAACGGTGCACGTCCTTCTCCTCATATGGTTTATAAAAATTTAGATATGCTTGGAATAACTCCCATTCAATCTGTAATTAAAGTAGATGATACAGTTTCAGGTGTTGGTGAGGCAGT
This sequence comes from uncultured Pelagibacteraceae bacterium, assembly GCA_902634045.1. Classification (GTDB taxonomy): domain Bacteria; phylum Pseudomonadota; class Alphaproteobacteria; order Pelagibacterales; family AG-422-B15; genus CACPJE01. The sequence goes on along the minus strand of CACPJE010000019.1, from coordinate 14,861 downwards.
AAATGCTGGATGCTGGGGTGTTGGCGTAACAAGATATTCAAATTATATGGATGTTGATACACCAGAAGATGGCGAAAAACTTTCAGATGATGAAGTTGCAAAAAGGCAAGCTCATACGAAAGACCTTTTAGAAAAAGCTGGTGCTCACTATGTAATTGAGTCAATTGCTGATATTGAACCCGTGATTGAAGATGTTAATAAGCGTCTTGCTAATGGAGAGCGACCTTAAAGTCAATTAATGTCTATTCCGATCTATTCAAACGATCCTGATCAATTCATCAGTGATCTAACTGAATGGTACAATACTGCAGGTCAAAATAAATATGATGAGATAGTTTCAATTAGCGATCATATGCTTCAAGCGGCAACTATCGCTCATGAAGAAGGGGCTAAAAAAACAGAAATCCTATCCTGTTTATTTCATGATGTTGGTCATATGATCATTGATCATGACGATAGATATAAGAATGAAGATAGAAATAAGTTTCATGAAACTGTAGCCAAAGATTACCTATCTCAAATATTTATTGATGATGTTGTGGGTCCAATCGAAAATCACGTAAATGCAAAAAGATGGTTATGCTCAACAGACCAGTCATACTATGATCTCTTGTCACCTGCTTCAAAACAATCATTTAAGGAACAAGGCAGCTATATGTCTGATGAAGAAATTAAAAATTTTATTTCATCTAAGTACTTTGAATCGTCAGTAAAAGTTCGGGAAATTGATGATCGCGCTAAATTTAGAGATAAATCAACAAACCCTATTCAATTTTATAGAGAACACATTATCGATTGTTTGCTATCCTAAATGGATCTCATTGTATTTTTAGTCGTACTAAGCGCTGCTCTAATGCACGCTGTATGGAATAGTATTATTCAAAGCAGTCAAAATAGTTTCCTTGAAACTTTAAATTTTGGTGTTTGGAAAATCCCATTAACTCTAACATTAATAATATTACTGCCAATTCCACATCCAGATAGCTGGGCTTATATTGCTGCTTCAATATGTATTCATTCTGTTTATGTTTATGCTCTTGCATATACTTATTCAAAAAATGAATTAACACAGGCCTATCCTATCTTTAGAGGTAGCGCCCCTCTGATTATTTTATTACTCAGTTATTTTATTCTTAAAGAAAATATAAGTTCAATCGGTTGGTTAGCTGTAATTATTACAAGTATTGGCATTATTTCCATGTCTATAATTGGAAATAAAATAAATTTTAAATCAAGCTTATCGATATCAATCGTTGCTATTGCGATAGTTTCCTACTCAATGATTGATGGAGTTGGTGCCCGATTAAGCATGCAAAGCTTCAGTTATCTTGCCTGGGTCTTCTTTATACATTGGAGCATATATTCAATTTTTATCATTAAACAGGAAGGATATAGTGCTTGTATTAATCATCTTAGAAATAATTACATTAAAGGAATGTTTGCAGCTGGAATTTCATTTCTTGGATATGGATTAATATTATGGGCAATGACTAAAGCTCCTATACCTTATGTTGCCGCACTAAGAGAAACCTCAATTATCTTTGTTGGATTAATTGGATACTTATTCCTCTCAGAAAAAATGACGATCTACAAAATATTATCACTGATTACGATTGTGATTGGAGCAGTCTTACTCAGATTGGCTTAAGGGCTCGAAATTTATTAATATAAAATAGGCAATTAACATTCCAATTAACTGCATAACTATGAACATGATCACATTTTCTGGATGAATTCCTGTAAAGGTATCAGTTAAAGATCTGCTTATAGTCACAGCTGGGTTTGCAAAAGAAGTAGATGATGTAAACCAGTATGCTCCTGTTATATACATAGCTACTGAAATAGCAGGATCTTTATTTGCTTTTATTGTTAATATTATAGTTATCAATAGTCCAATAGTAGCTAAAATTTCGGATACAAAGATATTGGCCCCACTTCTCACTTTAGATGAAAACTCAATAAATAATTCATCAAAAATATAATTAGCTAATATAACACCAGATATCCCACCAATAATTTGAAAAGTAATATAAGCAATCAATAAAAATGAACTAATTTCTTTTTTAAAGAAAAAATATAAACTCACGACAGGGTTAAAGTGTGCTCCAGAAATTTTAGAAAAGATTGAAATTATAATGTACAAAATGGCACCTGTAGCAATTGCGTTCGCTAGTAATACGATTCCCTCATTTGAAGGTGATAGATTTTCAGCCATTATTCCTGAACCAACGACTGCAAAAACCAACATTAATGTACCGAGGTATTCAGATATCAGCTTTTGTTTATTATTCATTTATTAAATTATCTTTAATCAATTGATCAATATTGTGAAATGTTTCAATGAAAAGCTGTTCGTGTTTATGAGAAGATAAATTTTTGTTAACTGGATCTTCTATATTAAAGTGTATTTTCTTTGGTGATCCAATCCATACAGGACATGTTTCTTTAGCGGCATTACCACATACAGTAACGACATAATCCATAGAGGGAGAGTTGGGCTCACCAAATACGTCCCAACTTTTACTATAGAGTTTCTCAGTCGGTATTTTCATATCATCTAATAAATTGAGTGTTTTAGGATTTATTATTCCTGAAGGTGTGCTACCAGCGCTATAGCCTTTCAGACTTTCACTATATTTATAATTGGTAATTGCTTCAGCTATAATGCTTCTGGCTGAATTTTGCGTACATAAATATAAAACATTTTTAATGCTCATATACCAAGAGAATATCCAGCAGATCTAATTGTTCTAATTGGGTCGTATTCAAATCCTTCGTTTAATGCTTTTCTTAATCTTCTGATATGAACATCAACTGTTCTAGGCTCGACATATGGACTTGTAGTCCATACATAATCCAATAATTGTTGTCTTGAAAATACTCTACCTTGATTTTCCATTAAAAAACGCAATAAATTAAATTCCGTAGGTCCAAGACTTATTTCTGTTTTATCCCTGGTGACACGATGCGTTGAAACATCTAATTGAATTCCCTTATACGTAAGAACTTCATTATAAAAAATAGGTCTTAAGCGTTTAAGTACTGCTTTAATTCTTGCTACTAACTCATTGACTGAAAATGGTTTTGTTATGTAGTCATCAATTTCAGTTTCAAATGCTCTTAATTTATCTTCTTCTTCACCTTTAGCTGTAAGCATTATTAAAGGAATATTTTTCGTAGATTTATCTTTACGAACACGCCTGCACAATTCTAATCCAGAAATATTTGGTAGCATCCAATCCACGATTATGAGATCGTATTTAACATCACCAAATATATTATCCAATGCACTATCGCCATCAAAACATACGTCTACGTCAAATCCACTAGCTGTTAAATTGTATTTTAATAATTCAACTATTGAGACTTCATCCTCAATTACAAGGATTTTAGGTTTCATTACACCTTTTCCCATTTAATTCTTTTTTCCGACTTGCGTTCTAAGGCTTCACCAGTTGTAATGAAGTGAATGTCTTCAGCGATATTTTGAACATAATCTCCTATTCTCTCTATGTTTTTAGCAATCGATAGTAGGTGTGAACAGCCTGTAATTGTATCTGGGTCTTCTGCCATCGTCTTAAGAAGGTCCCTGTAAATTGATAAATATAATTCATCTATATTTACATCTAAATCCCAAGCAGTAATTGCTAGTTTATCGGATTTTTGAACGAAGGCATCCAAAACATTTTTTATCATACTTTGAACATTCTCACCCATATTGACAATTTCTGAAACTGGTGTGTCGGGCATGTTTATTTTTACATTTGCAACTCTCTTTGCAATATTTGTAGCGTGATCACCCATTCGCTCGAGATCGTTTGCAATACTAAGTGCTGATAAAACAGTTCTTAAATCATTAGCAAGCGGTTGCCTCATTGCAATTACTTTGTATGTCAAAGCATCAATTTCCTTTTCTAAGGCATCAATTTTATTGTCATCTCTAATAATTTCTTCTGCAAAAGCAGTGTCTTTATCCCCTAAAGCAACAAGAGAATTATGAAGTTGTGTTTCAACCAACCCTCCCATTTTAATTAATGAACTATTTATTAAATCTAATTGTTCATCATAAGATGAAACTATGTGCTCACTCATTAGCCAAACCTCCCTGTTATATAATCTTGAGTTCTCTGATCTGATGGATTTGAAAAGATTGTTTCAGTCTTATCAACTTCAACTAATTTACCTAAATGAAAAAAACCTGTCCTTGATGAAACTCTAGCGGCTTGTTGCATCGAGTGCGTAACAATAATTATTGTATATTCTGTTTTAAGATCTCCCATTAATTCTTCAATTCTAGCCGTAGCAATTGGGTCTAAAGCTGAACAAGGCTCATCCATTAGAATAATATCTGGATTTACGGATATAGCTCTTGCAATACACAATCTTTGCTGCTGCCCCCCTGACAGGCTTGTTCCTGAGTCGCTTAACCTATCTTTAACCTCATCAAAGAGAGCTGCTTTTTTTAGACTGTTAACAACAATTTCTTCTAAATCAGATTTATGTTCTGCTATTCCATGTATTTTTGGACCATAAGCAACATTTTCAAAAATAGACTTTGGAAAAGGGTTCGGCTTTTGAAAAACCATACCCACGCGTTCTCTTAGTTGTTCAACTTGCATGTCTGGTGCATAAATATCGTTGCCATCGATTTCTATTTTTCCTTGTACTTTGCATATATCAATAACATCGTTCATTCTATTTAAGCATCTAATAAAGGTTGATTTACCACAACCTGATGGACCTATCAAAGCGGTGACTTGTTTTTTTTCCATGTACATGGACACGTCGAAAAGTGCTTGTTTCTCTCCATAATGAACATTTAAGTTGTCCGCTTTTATTTTTATACTTTTCATATTCTATTTTACCATTTTGTTTCAAATTTTCTTCTAATTAATACTGCAGCTAGATTCATTAGAATTAAAAATCCAAGTAACATCATAATTGTAGCTGAAGTTTTTTCAACATAACCTCTTTCTGCGCTTTCTGACCATAAATAAACCTGAACTGGCAAAGAGGCAGAAGCATCCAGCGGTGTTTGTGGAACATCTACAACAAATGCCACCATACCAATTAATAATAATGGCGCAGTTTCTCCAAGTGCTTGAGCAAGGCCTATAATTGTACCTGTTAATGCACCAGGCATTGCTACAGGAACTACATGATGCATTACTGCTTGCATTTTGGTTGCTCCGACTGCTAATGCTCCTTCTCTTATTGATGGTGGCACCGCCCTTAATGAGGCTCTAGTTGCAATAATTATTGTTGGTAGGGTCATTAAAGATAAGACTATGCCTCCAACCAGTGGTGTTGACCTTGGCAATCCAAATGTATTTAAAATAATACCAAGCCCCAATAAGCCAAATACAATAGAAGGTACCGCTGCTAAATTATTAATATTAATTTCAATAAAATCGGTAACTCTATTTTTTGGTGCAAATTCCTCAAGATAAATAGCTGCAAAAATTCCAATAGGAAAAGACAAAATCAAAACTACCAAAATTGTGAATAAAGAACCTACCATCGAACCTCCTACTCCTGCCAATTCAGGTTCACGACTGTCACCTCTCATTAAAAATGGTAGATTGAATTCATAGCTGACAAGCCCCCTATCTACAAGGTCATCAAAAAATAAAAGCTGAATGTCTTTAATTCTTCTTTTGTCTTCATCTAAGTCCCTTGGGTAGTTTCCTTTATTAACCTGATCTACATCGTCGGAGGCAGTTAAATATATTGTTTCTGTTTCATTTATATTTGACTTATTCGATTTTAAAAATTCTCTTATTTCTTGCTCAAATTCAATACTGAATAATCGTATCAACATTTTCTTATCTTTTTTCTCTTCAATATCTGGAAAAAGTCTATAAATAGCCTTTTTGGAAAAAGAATACATTGACAGGTTGTTAATATCCTCTGAACTCATCTCAGAAAATTGTGTCGTGTCTTCAATAAGATTTAAAAAAGGTACATCTACCTGGATAACAGTTCTATAAAATGCTGAATAGCCAGATGAAAATATATTTAGAAATAAAATAAGCACCCATGCAAGCGCAAAGCTCATTGCACCAATACAATAAATCCTAAATCTTTTCTCTGAATTGAGCCTTTTATTTAAACTATTTATTCTTTGTTCTATTCTATCAGTCATATCTCTCCGTATATTTTTTTACGACCTGTAAAGCTATAAAATTTAGAGCCAAAGTAACAACGAACAAAGTTAAACCCAGAGCAAAAGCTGACTGTGTTTTTGGGCTATCAAATTCTTGATCACCGATTAAAATAACAACAATCTGAGTAGTAATTGTAGTTGCCGCATCAAGTGGATTAGCTGTTAATTTTGCATTTAATCCTGCAGCCATAACAACAATCATTGTCTCCCCAATTGCTCTTGAGACAGCTAATAGAAATGAACCGACAATACCCGGCAACGCAGCTGGCAATAATACTTTTACAATTGTTTCCCTTTTGGTTGCTCCCATAGCATAAGAGCCTTCCCTTAAACTCTGAGGTACAGATTTTATTACATCATCAGAAAGTGATGAAATAAATGGTATTATCATTATTCCCATAACAAATCCCGCAGCTAGAGCGCTTTCAGAAGAGACAGTTAGTCCAGCACCCTGACCGATATCTCTCACTAAAGGCGCGACTGTTAACGCTGCAAAAAATCCGTATACAACCGTTGGGATACCAGCAAGAATTTCAATAATTGGCTTAGCCCAATCTCTGACTTTTGGAGAAGCATATTCAGACATATAAATGGCTGTGAGTAAGCCAACTGGGACTGAAACACACATTGCAATTAATGCAATAAGAAATGTTCCAGCAAATAATGGAACAGCGCCAAATGCATTGGCCAAGTCTCTTGTATCAAGATCTCCAGCTTCTCTAACAAAAACTCTTTGAGGACTCCAATTCAATCCAAATAAAAAATCGGTTATTGGAACTTGAGAAAAAAAACGCAACGTTTCATATAATAAGGAAAAAATTATTCCAACAGTAGTCATTATAGCGACAAGTGAGCATGTAAAATACAAGACTAGTAAAAATTTTTCGACAATCTTTCTAGAATTAAGTTTGTGATTAATATTGAATACTGAGTAAAGTACAAGTAAGCCTGAAAACCCAAGAACTGTAACATAAGTTAAATTTTCAATCGTCTTATTAATATAATTTAATTTATTTACGGCGCCATCTATAAGAATAGTATTTTCATCAAAAAGTTTTATGCCCATTGCAGTGTTTTCGATTTGGGTAAATAATAAACTTAGTTCTGTTTCTGTATAACTGCCAAGTGCTATGAAATCACTTAATACATATTGCTCAATAAAAAATGATTTAAACGAGGTAATCATCAACAGTACCAATAACGCCGGCACAACAGCCCATAGAGCTACGTAGTACCCATAATAATGACTAAGTGATTTAAGATTTTTTTTATTTGAAGTCCTAAGATTTTTTGCTCTTAAATTTCCTAGAAAATAGCTGGTGATACCAATTAGAATAATTAAAGAAATTAATATAAATCCCATACTTCACCATAATGCTTATTCTACAACTGAGACAAGCATAACTTGCCTCAGTTGTGGATTAATCCAGTCTTTTAGTCTAGATCGAGTGTTTCTAAGTTAGCAACTCTTGATCTTATATCAGATGCATCACCATCAGATAATGCAACTAAGCCGATATCAGTTAGATATCCATCTTCGCCCATTGCATCAGGACTTGTGAAAGCTTCAAGAAACTCTTCAATTCCTGGGACAACACCTACGTGAGCTTTTTTCACATAGAACTGTAATGGTCGTGCAATTGGGTAAGAATAATCCTGGATACCAGCAAGCGTTGGCTGAATTCCAGTGATCGAAGCAGATTTAATTTTATCCTCGTTAGCTAAAAGATAGCTGTAACCAAAGTAACCAAATCTTTCTGGATCCTCTGATAATTTTTGAACTATTAAAGTGTCGTTTTCACCAGCTTCAATAACTCTTCCATCTTCTCGCACTACTGCACATTTTTTCTTTGCCTTTTCACCGGCATTTTCCCAAAGTGTGTATGCGCCTGCTGCTTTGCAACCTTTTTTCATAATAAGTGAATTCCAAGCATCTCTTGTACCAGATGTCGGTGGTGCAACTAGGATTTCAATTTTATGATCAGGTAATGAAGCATCAATGTCAGACCATTTTTCATATGGGTTATCAATTAAATTTCCAGCAGTGACATTACCCTCGCCATCTTTCATAACATTAGCGGGTACTTTTTCTGCAATTGCTAAAAATAAATGCTCTTGCGTAAAGTCTGCATCGGCAGCATCTAAGCTATGAGCAAGCGTCAAGCCGTCATTACCAATTGTAATTTCAATTATATCAGTAACGCCATTTTTAGCGCATAATGCCTTTTCTTTACTTTTAATTTTACGAGACGCATTGGTAATATCGGGGTGATCGGTACCAACTCCAGCACAGAATAATTTCATTCCACCGCCAGTACCTGTACTCTCAATTACAGGAGTACTAAATCCAGTCTTACCAAATCTCTCAGCAACTACGGTTGCATAAGGATATACAGTAGACGAACCAACGATTTTGATAGTATCTCTAGCTTGAGAACTGAATGTAAAAATCGAAGAAGCGAAAACTGCAATAATCATTAGTTTGATTAATTTCATTATTTTCTCCATTAAAGTTTTATGATTCACAAGACAAAGTATTTGAACTTAGTTACGTAAATATAACATTTTTGTTACAGTTTTATGAATGTTAGCTTATCGTAGAAGAGTTAATTGTTTGTTTTTATTAAGATATTTAAAGGGAAGATAGATTAATGTGAATATGATGACTGTTATCATGGCCAAGTAAGGAATATGCATTGGAGGAGATGGGAATATATCTAAAAGCGTGTTTGCGGCAGGTGTTATCATTAGATACCAATAATTGGCATCGTTAAAAAATTCAGAAATATAAATATTTAATCCATAAATTAAAGGCAGTAAACAAACGGCAAACAAAAGAACTCGTAAAACTGACCACCAAGTCAATTGAACCTTTGTGCATACACAGGCATATATTACAGCAAGCAGTAATAAGCCATGTCCGAAATAATAGGTAATATATTCAGCATCAGGAAAAGAGAAATCCAAATCTGGTGTAATTATTGCAAGGAAATTTCCACTTAATCCAAAAAAATAACCTACTTCAAAAAAGTATTTTATCTTAGTAAATACGTATAATCCCATTGAGATAGCAGCTATATGACAAATGTGTAGTGGCAATACTTCAAATATAGAATGATCATAAAATATCACTCGATAAAATGGCTTTATTATCTCATGAGAGATTAAAATAAAACCAATTAAAAAAAAAATTGATTTTGTAACAATTTTATTATTTATAAATCGAATAAAGATAGGAAATAAAATTGATATAGTTCCAATTGTGAAAATTGTAGCCAAATGATGATAACCAAATAAAACAAATTGAGACGTCATATCTAATTTTAACAAAGATTTGTTAAATTATTATTGCACCTTATGAAATGGGTGCAATAGGCAATTCTACTGTAAATGTACTGCCTTGATTTATTTCACTTTTTATATCTAAATGACCTCTGTGCTTATTTAAAATATGTTTAACTATGGTTAATCCTAGACCCGTGCCACCGATTTCTTTGGATCTTGCTGCATCTACACGGTAAAAACGCTCAGTTAATCTTGAAAGATGTTTAGCATGAATGCCGTCGCTTTCGTCTTTAACACTAATTTTCAATATAATCTGAGGAAATAGTTTTTTATCTTCTGATTGATCAGTCTGTTCTTTAACTTCTTCGGCCTTTATATCTATTGAACTGTTAATTTTCCCATATTTAATCGAATTATCTATAATATTTGTAAATACCTGTACCAACTCATCTTCATTTCCCAATACAAATAAACCCTCACTAAGCTGATGGTTGAATCTTATTTTAATATTCTTTTTCATTGCATATTCTTTTAGACTTTCCGCAACATTATCTATTATTTTCAATAAATTAACTTTTTTAGTTGGATGAATATGCTCATCGGACTCTATTTTAGATACGACGATTAAATCATCTATCAATCTTTTCATGCGAATTGTTTCTTTATCCATAATACCAAGAAACTTAGACATGGATTTTTGATCATCTTTTGCTGGCCCCCTAATAGTCTCCAAAAAACCCATGATTGTAGCAAGTGGTGTTTTCAACTCGTGGCTTACGTTTGCAATAAATGAGGAGCGAACTTTTTCAATATTCTTTAAAGGAGTTATATTTTTCATGAGAATAACGTAATTGTCTTTTGTGTTAGTTAATTGGAGATGATTTTTCTCATAACTAATCTCCACATTGTAAAAATTTGTTGATCTAGGGGACAGATTTTGTCCGTACTCACTGCTGTATTCAATTATTTTTGTTTTTTTATTTTTATATACATTTTCTAAAGTCTCTAAAACTATTGGGCTTCTAATTAAGTTTGTTATATTTTGACCAGTATAATTATTTTCAAATAAATCTATTGAATGGGAATTTTGAAAAACAATTTTTTGTTCGGAATCAAGAACGATTATTGCATCTTCTAGCTTATTAAGAATAAAACTGATATTTTCCATTGATTAAACAAATATAATCTTTTGTGATAATTTTTTGTGCTTTGAAAGCATTAAAATAAATTTATTAAATCTACTGTTTAAAAGTTCTGAATAGTTTTTTGGGATAGAAAATATCATATTTGAATCTTTTACATAAATACTGATATTACTGTAATTAAAATTAGATAATTTTCCGATCTCATATACAATTCTTAAAAATAATCCAAGTTCCATACTGCTTAATAATTTATTTTTATTTATAACTTTTTTATAATCTTTTATCTCATTTAGATTTATTCCATTGTGAAAAACATATATAACAGTAGCGAGTGTAACTCTGTCAGAATGGCTAAACTTTAATATTTCTGATTTTAATATTTGTTTAAATACAAACAATCCCCTCTCGTCACGAGCTATACTGTCTCCCGTTGATAAATAACTTATAGAGGACACTCTTATTCTTTTATTTAAATAGGATTTTCTTTTAAAAAAATTATTAGTGAATAATTTAATATTCTCATAATTTACGGCGCTAGGATTAAATTCGTTAAAAATTGCAGCAACTTTTAATGATTGATATTCAAGCGGATCGTTATTTGAGCTTAGGCTTATTTTATTAGAAATATAGCCTTCTCTGATAGCTGTGTATGAAATAACTACTTGCTTAGCAGAGGCCTTATTTATTATTTCCAACGCGACCTTGGCTGCGTATCGTATAAATGGTGTTTTATCTTTTGTGATTAATGAATATTGCAGCAAGTCCTTTTTTTTAAGATTTGAAACTTCTTCAAGCATTGATACAAAGTTATCAAAATCAGGTTTGAAATGATGAATGACTTTTAGAGGATAGCTGTACTTATCAAAATATAATTTAACTAAAGCTCTCCACGTACCGCCCGTAAGGATTACCCTTTTAAACTTATTTTCATTAATCCATTCAGTATTTTGTAGAGAGTTTTTGAATTTTTCTATTATTTTTTTATTTTTAGTTTTTGCTCTGTGAACACCGAGTGGCAAAGACAATGTATTCATTATTTCTTTCTTTTTAACTTCTGCGAGTTCTAAGCTGCCACCTCCGAGATCAGCAATAAGACCAGTTGATTTTTTTAGACCGACAATACATCCCATGGCAGAATACTTTGCTTCTTCATCACCAGTTAATACATGTATTTTCTTTTTAAGAATATTTTCTGCATCAGCAATAAATGCATCTCTATTTTTGGCAACACGAACAGCTTCTGTTGCAAATATTTCATAATTTTTAATATTTGATGAGTCTATCAATTCCTTGATATAATAAAGTGCATTCATTGCTTTTTTTATAGAGTCATTATTAAGCTTGTTGTTTTTAATAAGATCTTTACCTAACCCACACGAAATTTTTTTATTGAAAATGGCTACCTGATTATACTTAAAATTTTCAAATATTTGAAAACGAACTGTGTCAGAGCCAATATCAATTATGGCAATACGTTCGTCTGTAAAAAATAATTTCTTTTTGGGAATTAAATTATTCATAGGTCATCAGAGAGAGTAATTTCTTTGGCTTTCTATTTCCTTTTATTTTTCCTCTACCTGACAAACTTGGATTGGACATGAAGTATTTATGTGCATTAAACGTCTTACCTTTTTGTTTAACTCTTTTATAGGTGCCGTCATCGTTCATTATCCACGTTTGCTCATTGTCCAGGAAATTGGCAACCATTATTTGATTCAATATCTGCTCATGAACAGTAGGATTCATTATAGGGGTTAATATTTCAACTCTTCTATCCAAATTTCTAGGCATAAGATCAGCTGATCCAATTAAAACAATATTATCTTTAGAGGGTATATTAGATTCGTTAGCAAAACAGAAGATTCTGGCATGTTCTAAATATCGGCCAACAATGCTTTTAACAACAATATTTTCAGAAAGTTTTTTAACTCCTGGCCTCAAGCAGCAAATTCCTCTTATGAACAATTCGATTTTAACTCCAGCTTCTGAAGCCTCATAGAGCTTCGAGATCATTTGGGAATCTACTAAGGAATTCATTTTAAGCCAAATTCCAGCTGGCTTACCTCTTTTTACATTTTTAATTTCAGTATCAATCATTGCATTAAGTTGATTTCGCATTGAAAGTGGTGAGAGTATAATACCATTTAAATTGGCGGGTGATGCATATCCCGTCATGTAATTAAAAATCTTCTCAATGTCTTTACAGATTTTTTCATCAGCTGTGAATAATGACAAGTCTTCATAGGTTTTAGCATTTTTTGGATGATAATTTCCTGTACCTACATGAGCATAGCTTTTTAATTTATCTGCTTCTCTTCGAATGATGAGGCTTGCCTTTGCGTGAGTTTTCAATTGAGCAAAACCATATACGATTTGAACTCCAGATTTCTCCATTTGATTAGCAAGTGCCAAATTAGCCTCCTCATCAAATCTGGCTTTAATCTCAACCACAGCAGTTACGCTCTTCCCGTTATCTGCCGCTTTTGTAAGAGCTTTAATAATTGGACTATCAATAGTCGTTCTGTAAATCGTTTGTTTAATTGCTACTACTTTGGGGTCATCCGCGGCCTGATTCAAATAATCAACAACGACATCAAAGGTTTCATATGGATGATGAACAACAAAATCTTTTGATCTGATGGCAGCAAAACAATTATTATCAAATTGTTTTAATCTTTCAACGGGTCTTGAAATAAATTTCTTAAATTTCAATTTTGGCTTATTTAAATCATGAATAAGCGATAAATCTTGCAATCCTACATACTTTGATAGAGTAATTACTTGTGCATCTTTAAGATTCAAATTTTTTTTTAAAAAGTTTTTCTTTTTAGATGATGTATTTTTTAAAATTTCAAGCCTAACAATTTCCCCTCTTCTTCTTTTAGTTAGAGCTTTTTCAAAATATTTGATAACATCTTCATCGTCTTCATATTCATAATCAATATCACTGTCTCTTATAGCTCTAAATACAGCACTATCTAACAATTTTGTATTTGGAAATAAATCTTTAAAATAATATTTAATAATATCTTCAACAAATAAATAATACACTTTGTTGCCCTCTTGTATAAATACGATTCTTTTTAATGCTCGCGGAACAATGATTACCGAGTTAAAGGTTTTATTTGCACCTCTTGCTTTTAAATTCAAAGAAATACACAATCCTTCATTTGGAATAAAGGGAAATGGATGGACCGGGTCTATAGAAATTGGCGTTAATATAGGCAGTATTTCCTCATTAAAAAAAATTTTTAAATTTTTTCTCAATTTAAGATTTAATTTATTAGGCGTAATGTGAATTATTTTTTCTGCGTTCAATTCTCTTACTAGCTTTTTAAAAAAAACATCCTGATTTTTAAATATTTTTGCGCAGGCATTATAGGCTGCTTTTAATTGCTGGTGCCCAGTCATCCCGTCATTGCTTAATTCATCTGGTTTATTTTCAATTTCATCCAAAAGACTTGGTATTCTAACCATGTAAAATTCATCTAGATTACTTGCAGAAATTGAGAGAAAATTAACTCTTTCGATTAACGGCACTTTAGTATCATTAGCCTCATCTAAAACTCTTTGGTTAAAAAGAAGCCATGATAATTCTCTGTTTAAGAACTTATTGTCTGAATTTGTATTTTTTCTTATCATTGTAACGTGATGAAGCATTTATATATAATGAGACACGCTAAATCAAGTTGGGATGATCCAAGTTTAAATGATTATGAGAGACCTCTTTCTAAAAGAGGAAAAAACAATTGTAACAAAATTGAAACATTTATTTCACAAAAAAAAATAATACCAGATATTTCCTATGTTTCATCTGCAAGAAGAACTATCGACACATTTAATTTAGTTCTTGGAAAAACAGTAAAGACAAACTCGAAGGTCGTTTTTAGCAAGAAATTGTATTTATGTGACGAAATCTACCTTTTTGACTTAATCAAAAACACTGAAAATAATTATTCAAATATTTTAATTGTTAATCATGAACCGACAATTCGCAATTTAACAATGAATTTAAGTGTCCCATCTCAAGATGAGAAATATTTAAATATTAAAAATAAATTTCCAACAGGAAGTCTTGCAATATTAAAATCTGATTTAAAAGATTGGAGTGAACTAAAATATAATTCATTTAAAGTTATAGATTTTGTTCGACCTAGGTTCTTATAGATATATTGATGCAGCATAATCAATTATGCTAATTTGAATTTTTGTTATTTTGCAACGCGTGATGCAGTTTGATGTGACAAAAACAGCTTAGAAACCTC
>CACPJE010000018.1 GCA_902634045.1 uncultured Pelagibacteraceae bacterium | reverse complement strand
AAAAGTAATATATCTAATGCTTGAAGGTTTGGACGACCAAGGAACGTACTTTCAGGTTCATGAGGTAGAGAATACAACGCCAATTGTATTTATTCATGGAGTTGGTCTAAGCCACGAAATTTGGAATCCTCAAATTGATTACTTTAAAAAACAAACAACTATCATATACGATCTTTTCTGCCATGGTAGGTCCACTTGCACTTTTAATAAAATAGGTTTTGAAGACTTTACTAATCAGATCAATGAGCTACTTCAATTTTTAAAAATACAAAAAGCTATTCTAGTTGGATTTTCATTAGGTGGATTAATTGCCGCTCACTTTGCTTCAACTTATACAAAAAAAATTGAGAAGCTAATATTGTTTGGAACTATTTATGGTAGGACTGATGAAGAGCAAACTACTGCTATTAAAAGATACGAAGATGTATCTAAAAATTTTTTTGATATTCAATCCCAACTTACACGTTGGTTTAATCAAGATTATTTAGACAAGAATCCAAAAATAGCAGAGATGATTTCTAGGATATTAAATACAAACAATCATGAGGACTTTCTAAAATCTTACAAACTACTTTCATACTTTAAAGATTCTATGATAGCCTTTGATGAGATTTCATCTCCAACTTTAATTATTACTGGTGAGAATGAAGTTGGATCAACACCTAAGATGTCAAAAGATATGGGAAAAGTTATTAAAGGAAGTAAAATTGAAATTATTAAAAAGGGAAAGCATCTTTGTGGGATAGAGTGTGCTGATGATGTTAATAAAGCTTTTGAAGGTTTTATAAATGAGTGAAATCAAACAATATCAGATGTATATCAACAATGAGTTTGTTGAAGCTGAGGATGGTAAGCGATTTGATAGCTTGAATCCTGAAAATAATCAGCCCTGGGCATCTTTTCCTGAAGCCAATACCAATGATGTGAACAAGGCTGTTCAAGCAGCAAAAGATGCATTTCAAGGATGGTCAAAATTAGAGGTCAAAGAACGAGCACAATATCTAAGATCAATTGGAGATTTATTAAAAGAAAACGCTGAGCTTCTAGGTAGGACCGAAACCATAGATAGTGGAAAGCTATTAAAAGAAACTAAATTTGCCACTGAATATGTAAGAGAGTACTTTCATTTTTATGCTGATTTAGCTGAAAAAATGGAAAATGAATTTCCAATTCCAAAGATTG
The DNA here is from genome assembly GCA_902634045.1 of uncultured Pelagibacteraceae bacterium. Taxonomy (GTDB): domain Bacteria; phylum Pseudomonadota; class Alphaproteobacteria; order Pelagibacterales; family AG-422-B15; genus CACPJE01. Next base: position 17,672 of record CACPJE010000018.1, on the reverse strand, counting down.
ATAAGCCCGATATGGATGTGGTTGAAGTGAGAGAACCTATAGGAGTTGTCGCCTGTATCATTCCTTGGAATCAACAAATGTTTTTAATGACAACAAAACTTGCACCTGCTTTAGCAGCAGGAAATACAATTGTTATTAAATCTTCTGAATTAGCACCTGCACCATTGATTGAGTTTGCAAGGTTACTAGATGGCGTTGGATTACCTAAGGGGGTTGTTAATATTGTCAGTGGCGGAGTAGAGGCAGGAGAAGCTTTAACTTCTCATAAATCAATTGGAAAGATTTTATTTACTGGTGGATCAGCGACTGGATCTCATGTTATTAAAAATTCATCAAATAACTTTGCACAGCTAACTTTAGAACTTGGAGGCAAGTCTCCTGTTATTGTTTTTGATGACTGCGATCAAGATAATGCTTTAAATAATATCATGACAGCAATCTTTTCAGGAAATGGTTGTAGTTGTATTGCGGGATCTTTATTAATACTTAATGAAAAAATTTATGATACTTTTTTAGAAAAACTGGTTAGTAGAGCAAAAGATATTAAACTTGGTTCTCCATTAGATGATCAATCTCAAATGGGTCCATTAAATAATTTAAAACAAGTAGATTTCATTGAAAAAAATATCCAAGCAACAATCAAGCAAGGTGGAAAAGTATTATGTGGAGGAGAAAGACCTAAAGAATTAAGTGATGGATGTTATTTTCTTCCAACCGTGATTGAATGTCCTGACAGAAACGTAGATACTGCAAAGATAGAATTATTCGGTCCTGTATTATCTGTTGTTAAATTTAAAACTGAAGAAGAGGCAATTCAAATCGCTAATGATAATGATTATGGATTATCTTCAGGCGTGTTTACAGAAGATGCAGAAAGATGCGATCGAGTAAGCAGGTCGCTAGAAGCTGGTATATGCTTCAAAAATTGCTATCGTTTTATTTCCTATGCAGCTAGTTTTGGTGGTAGGAAACATAGTGGCTACGGTCGGGAAAGTGGATACGATGCTATATCGGCAATGCAAATCAAGAAAACAATTTGGACCTCAAATTCAAGAGTTACCGAGGATCCGTTTAAAATAAGATAAATATGTTATAATCAGCTGATTCTCTAGAGTACTTGTTTATGAAATACGTGTTTTATGACTTTGAGACCTCGGGCCTCTCTTCAGCTTATGATTCTATCATTCAAGCTGCAGCTATCTTAACAGATGAAGACTTTAAAATAGTTGATCAGTTTGATCTTCGAGGACGGATGAAAAAAGAATACCCAGTGCCTCATCCTAAAGCCCTAATGGTTAATGGAGTTACTATTGAACAATTAAAGGACCATGAAAATACAAACTTTGGTCTAATTGCTGATATTCAAAAGAAATTTTTGTCTTGGGGTGAACTTTTATTCATTGGCTATAATTCAATTGGATTTGATGAACATTTTTTGAGACAAGGATTGTATCAATCAGCACTACCACCTTATCTTACCAATACTAATGGGAACAAAAGAGGGGATGCATTAAAGCTCATTCATTCTGCAGCAGCAGTTTATCCCAACGCATTTGTTAGACCATTAAATGATGATACGGGTAAAATTAGTTTTCAGTTGGAAAAATTTGCCAGTGCAAATGATATTTCTCATACTAAAGCTCATGATGCATTATCAGATGTTGAAGCAACAATGGGTGTTTGCCAATTAATAAAAGAACGCTGTCCTGATGTATGGGCAAGCTCATTACAAACAGTTTCCAAACAAGATGTGTTTTCTTATGTTAATCAGGAAAAAGTTTTTTGTGTAAGCCGATTTTTTCGCGGCAAGGAATACACACACGGCCTTGCATACATTACAAAAAATCCTTCTTATGAAAATCAGGTGTATTGTTTTGATTTAAAATTTGATCCAGATATGGTTTTTGATCTAGATCGAAACGAGCTTAAAAAACTTTTTAAAGGCAAGAACAAATGTTTTCATATTGTGAAGGCAAATGAACAACCTATCTTATTAGATGAGAAGTTTTTGTATCAAACTGATGAATACAAAGATGAAAAACCTGAAGTAATACAAGAACGTATGAAAAAATTACGTGCAAATAAAAATTTCACTGAAAAATTTACCAATCTCTTATTAGATATGAGTGAGGATAAATCTTTATCACAAGATCAATCTGAGAAACCGGTTGAGGAATTGATCTATAATGGGTTTCCAGATAATAAGGACAACTATTTGATGGGAGATTTCCATGCGGCAGAGTGGGATAAGAAATACGATATTGCTGAAAAAATATCAGATGTTAGGATAAAAGAGTTTGCAAAACGAGTAATGTATAATGAAAACCCTGATTTTCTCCCAAAAAATGAACTTAAACAAAGAGATAAAACTATAGCAGAAAATATTCTCTCAATGGATAAATGTCCATGGAACACCATCCCAGAGGCAATGAAAGAAATTGATGATTTAAGAGAAAACAGTGATGAGCTGGACTTGAATCGCTTAGAAGAAATTGATGCATATATCCAAGAATTAGAAGAGTATCATAAGGGGAAGCTAAATGATTAGTTTAATAAATATTGTTTTTCTAATACTGGGTTGCTTCTTAGGCTTAGTGATTGGGTATCTATATTTTTCACAAAAAAGAGAAGAGAGTGGAATTTCAAATAAGATTAATGATATCGAAAATTTAGTTCGAGAATTAGTCAATAATGAAGAAGAAAATATTGAAACCATAAATAAGCTTTCGCGAGCGCTAACAGGTAGTACCAAAAGACAGGGTAAAGTTGGTGAAATAATTCTTTCAAATATTTTAAAAAATACTGGATTTAGGGAAGGTTCAGACTTTGATACTCAGAAACATTTTGAAGATGATTTTGAGGGAGAATTTAAAAAAAAATATCCTGATGTCGTTTTTCATCTACCAGGGGGTCGGGATTTAATTATTGATTCAAAATTATCATTCGATGCTTGGACTGAATACTGCGAGTCTACTGATAAGAATGTAAAAGCTGATGCAATGAAACGACATATTGCTTCCGTGAGAAATCATATTAAGAGTCTTGGTAATTCAAATTATCAAAGAATGTATGGTATAAGTTCGTTAGATGCAGTCATAATGTTTATGCCGTATGAAGGAGCGTTTGATTCCTTGCAAGAGAAATTAGAGGATATTATTTCTGAAGCAAATGAACATAAGATAGTATTAGCTAATCCTTCTACATTGATTGCTATTTTAAAGATCATTGAAACCATGTGGTCAGTAGAAAAGAGGAATGAGAATGCTGATAAGATTATTAAAATTGCAGGTGAAATTCACGATGAAGCTCTAAAGAGCTATGAAGCATTTGAAGAAGCAGAGAAATCCATACTCAAATCGGTAAATCAAATGGAAAAAGCGAGATCAAGGTTGAAGGATGGGAAAGGTAGTTTACTTGCTAGAGTAAAGAAAATGATGGGTCTAGGTGGATTAAAATCAAATAAAAAATTTGACGATGATGATGAAGAAGATGATAAATAATTAATTAAAATATCAATAAAAACAATAGGTTATAATATTTTGAGCTTGACTTTAGGGCTTTCGGTACATACATTACAAACAATTAAAAAGAGGGAATCATCATGGCAACAATTCAAGTAACAGATGCAACTTTTGAAGAAGAAGTTCTAAAATCAGATAAGCCTGTAGTTTTAGATTTTTGGGCACCTTGGTGTGGTCCTTGCAAGCAAATTGGCCCATCTCTTGAGGAAATCTCTGATGAGATGAAAGATAAGATTACAGTTGCCAAAGTTAATATAGATGAAAACCCAATTACTCCAACAAAGTATGGAGTTCGTGGAATTCCTACTATGCTAGTATTTAAGGGTGGCGAGGCAGCAGCAACTAAAGTAGGTGCAATTTCTAAACCTGCTATTGTTGAGTGGATAGAAGAATCTATTTCTTAATTTAATTTTAATACTTTTCCTGCTAAATACAGTGAACCGCAGATCAGGATTCTCGCATCTGGATTAGAACTGGATAATGATTTTATAGCCTCTACAATTGAGTTTGCTTCAGATACGTTATTGTGAACTAATTTTAATTTATCTTTAAGCTCAATAGCTGGTATCGAGTTTTCCTCATCAGGTATATTAATTGTTTTGATTTCTTTAATATTTGAGAACTGTTTAATGTAGTTTTCAGGTTCTTTAGTATTTAACATTCCAATGATGATACATAAATCTTTTTTTGGCATTGATATTAATGATTGATTGATGTTGTAAGCTGCATCAGAGTTGTGTGAACCATCAACATATAATTCATTCTTTTTATTTATTAATGAAAATAATTGACCTTCTTTTATTTTTTCAAAACGACCTGGAAAATAAACACCTTGATGAAGATTACTTTTAAGGAAACCATTAACATCAATCTTATATAACTGTAAACAGGTAGCTATCGCAAGCCCAAGGTTTTTAACTTGAAATCTTGAATAATTACTAAAATTATCAAATTTGATTTTGTGGTCATTGTCCTCATAAAAAATCTTTTCACCTTCTTCTGCTACAAAGAAATCTTGGCCGTAAATCCATGTGGGAGCTTCAACAGAATGCGCATAATCTATAAGAACTTTTTTTGCCTCATCAAACGGCTGATAGCCAATTACGACAGGTATATTTTTTTTAATTATGCCTGCTTTTGCAGCAGCTATCTTTCTAATATCGGAAGATAGAAATTCTTTGTGGTCCTTAGAAATTGAGCTAATTACTGATATTGTTGGTGTAAATACATTAACGCTATCAAATTCACCACCTAAGCCAATTTCACACAAAGTATAATCTGCATTTGAATTATCTGCAGCAATTTTAAAAAAAGCTGAAGTTGTTATCTCGAAAAATGTAATATTTTGATTTTGATTTACATCTTTTACTTCAGACAATAATTCATGCAACTCATCATTAGTAACTATCTTATCTAATATTTCAAAGCGCTCATTAAATTTAATTAAGTGTGGCGATATATAAGAATTAATAGTTTTTTTATTAAACCTTAAAATTTCTTTGATAAAATTTAGTGTACTAAATTTTCCATTAGTACCGCTACACATAATAGAGTTTTTAATCTTTTCTTGAGGGTTGCCTAATTTTTCTAATAATTTAAATGTGCGATCAAGTGAAAGATCTATTTTCTTAGGATGAAGATGTAATAGTTCATCCAAAAGTAGATTTATTTGTTCGTCAGAAGTACTCAATTATGCAGCTCTTTTTAAGAGCAGAGATAAGATTTGCGTTAATTTATTTTTAATTTCTGAGCGGTGAACAATTTGATCAATAAAACCATGATCAAGCAAATATTCGCTTCTTTGGAATCCGTCTGGAAGTGTTTCTCCTACTGTGCTTGAGATTACTCTTGGACCAGCAAAGCAAATTAAAGCTTTTGGTTCTGCAAGTGTTATATCTCCCAGCATGCCGAATGATGCTGTGCAGCCACCTGAAGTTGGGTTGGTGAGTATAACAACATATGGCAATTTAGCATCTTTAACCATCTGAACTGCTATAGTTGTTTTAGGTAATGCTTGAAGGCTAAATTGATTTTCTTGCATTCTCATTCCGCCAGAACATGTAAATACAACTAGAGGTGTGTTATTTGTTACAGCGTGTTCTGCTGCCTTAACCATTGCCTCTGATGCTGCAGCTCCACATGAACCACCCATAAACTCAAATGACATTGCAGCTACAGTCGTAGGTAATCCGTTTATTTTTCCTGAACCAATTAAAAATGTATCATCCAGACCTGTTTTATTCTTAGCTTGATTGAACCTTTCTTTATATGTTTTAGAGTCTTTGAATCCTAAGGGATCTGAAAAGCCTGCTGGATATTTTATTTCTTCAAACACTCCGCCATCAAAGAGTTGTTTTAGACGGATTTTGGGATGAATTTTAATATGTGAATCACAATTGGGACAAACGTAAATTGTTTTTTCTAGGTCTTCAGCATATAGCATGGTTTGACATTGAGTACATTTAATCCATGCATTTTCGCCAATATCAAGACTCTTTTTGCCCCCTGGAAGCTTTTTGATAAGAGGTTTAATTTTATTAATTAGCCAATTCATTTTCTACTTTGCCTAACACCTTCTGATAATTCTTGTACATAACTTAATACTTTATTCTTCATTTCATCACTATTCTTTTTCTCATTAAGTGATGTCTGAATTATGTCAACTATTGAACTTCCAACAACGACTCCATCTGCTATTTTACCAACTTCCTTAGCATTTTCCTTAGTTTTAATTCCAAAACCTACAGCAATTGGAAGTTTACTTTTTGATTTTAAAGTTTCGATAGGTTTTACAAGTTTTGAAAAATCTGGAGTTTTAGTTCCAGTAATTCCAGTAATAGAAACATAATACAAAAAACCAGACGTATTTTCTAATACCGCTGGAATTCTTTTTTCATCAGTTGTAGGGGTGCATAATCTAATGAAATTCAATCCTGCTTTATTTGCGGGAACACACAGCTCATGGTCTTCTTCAGGAGGAAGATCAACAACAATTAACCCATCAACTCCAGAATCTTTGGCATCTTTCAAAAATTTATCATTTCCATAAATATATATTGGATTGTAATAGCCCATAAGAACGATAGGAGTAATATCGTTTTTTTTTCTAAATTCCTTTACGAGATTGAGTGTCTTTTCTAAAGTCATTCCATTATTTAGAGCTCTAAGAGAGCTAGCTTGAACAGATGGTCCATCCGCCATAGGATCCGAAAAAGGAACTCCAACTTCAATAATATCAACTCCACAACTAGGAAGTTCATTAATTATACTAATTGAGGTTTCATAATCTGGATCACCTGCTGTCAAAAAGGTAATAAATGCAGATTGATTCTTTTCAGCTAAAGACCTAAAGGTATTTTCTAATCTCATTAAATCTTAATTCCCAAATGATCTGCTACAGTAAAGATATCTTTGTCACCTCTTCCACACATATTCATGATAATGATATTATCCTTATTCATTTGTTCAGTAAGTTTTGGTAAATAAGCCAGAGCATGAGAGGGTTCTAAAGCGGGAATAATACCTTCAAGTTTTGTGCACAGTTGAAAAGCTTCCATAGCTTCATCATCCTTTATGGAAACGTAATTCACTCGTCCAATATCATGTAAATAGGCGTGTTCTGGACCTATTCCAGGGTAATCCAGACCGGCAGAAATTGAGTGTGCATCGGTAATTTGACCATCATTATTTTGCAATAAATAAGTTCGGTTACCGTGAAGTACACCTGGGGTTCCAGCAGTTAATGAGGCAGCATGCTTTCCTGTTTCAACTCCCATACCTGCAGCTTCTACTGCATAAATATTCACTTCAGTATCATCGAGAAAAGGGTGGAATAATCCCATTGCATTAGATCCACCTCCAATACAAGCAAGCAGTGCATCTGGCAGCCTATTTTCCTTTTCAAGAATTTGTTCCTTTGCTTCTTTACCTATAACAGATTGAAAGTCTCTGACTAACATTGGATAAGGATGTGGTCCTGCAACAGTTCCGATAATATAAAAAGTATCCTCAACATTAGCGACCCAATCTCTGAGTGCTTCATTCATCGCATCTTTAAGAGTTCCTGTTCCAGAGGTAACTGGAATTATTTCTGCACCTAATAATTTCATTCGAAATACATTTGGTGATTGTCTACGTATATCTTCTTCACCCATATATACGATACACTTTAAACCAAACCGAGCTGCCACAGTCGCAGTAGCTACGCCATGCTGACCGGCTCCTGTTTCAGCGATAATTCTTGATTTGCCCATTTTCTTTGCAAGTAAAATCTGGCCGATACAATTATTAATTTTATGAGCACCAGTATGATTAAGCTCATCACGCTTAAAATAAATTTTTGGTCCTGCATAATGGTTGGTGAGTCTTTCAGCAAAATAAAGAGGGCTTGGTCTTCCAACAAAATCCTTCATTAAACTATTAAATTCGGATTGAAATGCAGAATCTTTTCTTGCTTCATTATAAGCTTTTTCAAGATCTAGGATGAGTGGCATTAGTGTTTCAGCAACAAAGCGTCCACCAAAAATTCCAAATTTTCCAGTTTCATCTGGCCCCAAAGTAAATGAGTTTGGTTTATCTTTTTCAGTCATTAGTTCTTAATTTTTTTAATAAATGCAGATATTTTTTGTTTATCTTTTACTCCAGGACTTGATTCAACTCCAGAAGATACATCAAAAAAATTAGTTAGATTAGAATTTACTGCAGTTTCAACGTTTTCAATGTTCAAACCTCCAGATAAAAAGAACTCTTTTCTAGAGACATATCCATTTAAAGACGACCAGTTGAAGGTTTTTGCATTCCCTCCAGGAAGTTCACTTTCGTTTGGTTTAGCATCAAATAATAAGTAATCTACTGCATCTACATAAGCGTTGGTTTTTTCAAGGTCTACGGCATTCTCTATGCCAAAAGATTTTATGATTTTAAGTGATGATAAACTTTTAATTTCTCTAATCCTTTCAAGTGATTCATTACCGTGCAACTGAATCATTGAAAATCCAATTTCTATTATTTTTTTTATTATTGAGTCATCTGGATTAACAGTTACAGCTACAGTTGTTACCTTATCTTTGATTTTATGAATAATTGTTGAAGACTCTTCAAAAGAAATATTTCTTGGAGAATCAGGATAGAAAATAAAACCTAAATAATCTGCATTAACATTAATTGCATGAATTGCTATATCTTCAGAATTTACGCCACATATTTTAACAAAATTTTCACTCACATTATTTCCTGTAACAAATCTTCGGCGGCTTTTGCTGGATCTTTTGCTTTAGTAATTGGTCGGCCTACTATAATAATATCCGCTCCAGCGATAATAGCTTCTTTAGCTGATAGAGTTCTTTTTTGATCATCGTCAATACTATTCTTACTTCTTATACCCGGAACAATTAATTTCAGCTTATTTTTGTAAGTTTCTTTTATACTACTGACTTCTTGAGGACTACACACAATACCATCTAGTCCACTTTCATGAGCAATGGAAGTGAGTTGATCAATAGAATGTTTAACTGAAGATCCAAAACCTAGCTCCTTTATCGTACTGTCATCAAAACTAGTAAGTATAGTTACACCTAAAAGATTAGTTTTACTATGTATTTCATGTTTTAAATCTACACTACTTTTAAGCATACTTGATCCTCCAGAAATATGAAGAGTTGTATATTCTGGTTCTAATGCAAATATTCCTCTTAGAGCCGATACAACTGTATTTGGAATATCGTATAATTTTAAATCAATGAATAAAGGTAAACCAAATTCTTTCAAAGTGTGACAACCTGAAATTCCACAAGACGTAAAAAATTCTAGACCTAATTTAATACCTCCAATATGAGGCTTTAATTTGCTAATGAGATTAGTTGCAATTTCAATATCACTTGTATCAATTGCACAAAAAATAGGGTTTTTGTTCAAAATGTTTTTACCAGAAAATTTTTATTAATTTTCTTCTCTTTGGTTTTCAGAAGCATTTTTTTCTGGATTTAATTTTAATCTCAATTCCTTACCAGTTTTAAATCTTGGAATATATTTCTCTTCAACATTCACGGACTCTCCTGTTCGAGGATTCCTTCCTATTCTTTGTTTACGATGTTGAACAGAGAAAGCTCCAAATCCTCTGAGTTCGACTCTCTTTCCGGAAGCTAAAGAATTGGATATTTCATTAAAGATTGTATTTACAATTCTTTCCACATCTCTAACAAATAGGTGGGGATTTGCTTCAGTTATGTTCTGAATTAATTGAGATTTAATTAAGCTCATGACTTAATTATAAGACAATAGATATTAATGTAAACGACTGATTATCAAGAATTTTATTCTTCAGATTTGTTTCTTCCAAGAGCTTTTCCAAGGATTGCACCTAAAGAAGCACCTGAATCTTTAGCTCCATATTTTTCAATAGCCTCTTTTTCATTGCTTTCCTCAAGGCTTTTTACTGAAAGAGAGACTTTATAGGCTGATATATCAAGATTTGTTATTTGTGCATCTAACTTATCATTTTTTGCCCATCTTTCTGGCCGTGCATCTGGCTTACGTAGTGCCAATTCACTTTTTTTAATTACCGTTTTGGGTCCATCTTCTCCAATACGAACTTTTACACCAAAATCTCCTACTTCAATTACATTACAAGTTACAACGTCTCCCTTATTTTTATTTTTAAGATTATCGAATGGGTTTCCATCCACTTCACGAACTGAAAGTGATATTTTTTCATTATCGTTAGTTATGATCTTTGCCTTAACCTTATCACCAACTTTATATTTCTTAATTTCTTCTTTAGGGTCGTTATCCCAAGAGAGATCTTTACTAAAAATTGCACCATCAATTTCTTCATCTAAGGAGCAAAACATCATATTATCTTTTATTAAATTAATTTCTGTTTCTAAGATTGAACCAATTGGATTTGACTCGCTAAACTTATTCCAAGGGTTTGGAGTGAGTTGTTTAATTCCTAAACTTAATCTTCTTTTATCATGGTCTATTTCAAGAATTTGACATTCTACAGATTGTGATCTGGCATATAAGTTTCCTGGCTTAGAATTTTGTTTCTGACTCCATGTAAGCATGTCTTTATGGCATAAACCCTCGATACCGTTGCCAATTTCAATAAAGATACCGTAGTCAGTCACATTTGTTACTACCCCTTGCACTTTATCATTAACTTTTAATGAGTCTTTAACATTAGTCCATGGATCTTCTTCAAGTTGTTTCATTCCAACTGAAACTCTATTTTTCTCAGGATCTACCTTTATTATCTTTACTTCAACTTGCTGATCAATTTTTAGAACTTCAGAAGGATGCGCTATTCTTTTATACGTTATGTCACTGCTGTGTAGCAATGAATCATATCCTCCAAGATCAACAAATGCACCGTAGTCAGTTATCGCTTTTATTTTTCCTTTAACTACGTCGTTAAGTTTTAACTGTAAGAATCTTTCTTCTCTAACTTCTTTATGCATTTCCTCAAGAACAGATCTTCTACTTACAACAATATTGTTGCGTTTAGCATCCATTTTGAGGATTTTAAATTTCTGCGGGATATTAATTAAATGACTAATGTCTTTTACTGGCCTTGTATCAATTTGACTTCCTGGCAAGAATGCTGTTACGCCTATTTCACAAGATAGCCCGCCTTTAACTTTACCAGTTATAACTCCTTCAACAAGCTCTCCAGATTCAAATGATTTTTCAATTTCAGACCAGATTTCTTTCGATTTAGCTTTTGATCTTGAAAGTCTGCATGATCCTGAATAATCTTCTAAGGATTCTAAATAGACATCAATCTGATCTCCAACTTCTAATTCTTTTTGATCCTTTTGAAATATAAATTCTCTTTTTGGAATTCTTCCTTCAACTTTTGCACCTATATCAACAATGACAGCTTCGTCTTCTATTTCGGAAATAGTTCCTTGTATTATAGAACCTTCTTTGAGATTAGATTTATTTATTGATTCAGCTAATAGTTTATCAAACTCTGTATTTTGAGTTTTGCTATCAACAGTTTCATTCATAAATATTATTACTTCTTTATTATCTTTATTATCTTGTTAAAGGTCACTTCTTTATCTGAAAAGTCCGTGCATATCAAGTATGAATCTGCTGCAGGGATTAATGGAGCTATTTTTCTAGTCATGTCCCTTCTATCCCTTGTTATAATTGCTTTATGTATTTGAGATATATTGGGCTTTTTCTTGGTTTCTGCTATTTGAGCAACTCTTCTTTGAGCCCTGACGTATGATGAAGCCCACATAAATATTTTAAAATCTGCATTTGGGAAAATTTCAGTTCCTATGTCTCTTCCTTCAATAATTACATATTTTTTGGAGCTAAAATGCTTTCTTGGAAAATCTCTCTGATATTTTAATAATTTTAACCTTAGTTCTTTAATTGAAGAAATACGAGAGGAGATACTATCTATTTCTGGTGAGTATAGTTTTTTTGAGTTTAGATAGACATCATCAATATTTTTTACACACTTCAAGATTTCTTTTTTATTATTTAAATTGATTTTTTTATTAATGGTTTCTAATGCTACAGCCCTATACAATCTTCCGCTAATTAAAAGTGGAGCATCAAGATCTTTAGATAATTTTTTAGCTATTAGAGTTTTACCACTTGCTGAAGGACCATCTATAGCTATAATTTTTACCACTACTATTAATTTATAATTAATTTTTTTAAATCATCTTTAAAAGTTGGATAACTAGTTGACATAGACTTGCCATTATCATCTAGTTTTACAGGATTATTAGAAATTAATCCTAAAATTGACGCGCTCAGTGCAATACGGTGATCTGTATAAACTTTTACAGTTTTATAACATTTAACTTCTTTTAATGGAGAGCCCTTAATCTTTATATCATTTTTGATTGATTCAGCTTTAATTCCAAATGATTTTAGCATTCCAACTGTACTTTTTATTCTATCACTTTCTTTATATCTTAATTCATCAAGCCCTTTCATAACTGTTGTTCCTTTTGCTCGAGCAGCAGCAACTGAAAGAATAGGATATTCATCAATAAGATAAGGCGATAAATTTGCTGGTATATTTATACCTCTAAGAGAACTTGCTAAAACTGTAATTGTTCCTAGCTGTTCCCCAGATTGAATTTTTGTCTTTTTAATTTTTATTTTTCCACCCATTTTTTTGAGTATTGATAAGTATGCAATTCTAGTTTTGTTTAATAATACATCTATTAACTTGATTTTAGAGTTAGGAGTAATTAATGCTCCAACAATAATAAATGCGGCACTGCTTGGATCTCCTGGAACAAATAAATTTTTTGATTTTATTTCATAGGGGCCATTAAAAATCAATTTTCTACCACCAGATGACATTTTTTGATTTTTGTAATCAACTTTTAAATACTTCAGCAATAGTTCAGTATGATCTCTTGTTTGCCTTGGTTCAATTATCTTTGTTTCACCGTTAATATTTAAAGCAGCAAGAATAATTGCAGATTTGATTTGCGCAGAAGGTTTAGATATTTTATGAAGAAGAGGTAAGCAAGTTTGCGATCCTGTTATCGTCAGAGGTAAATTTTTATTGTTAGTTAGACTAACTCTAGAGCCTATTTTTTCTAAATGAGCAGTTACGCGCTTCATAGGACGTTTTGAAAGTGATTTGTCACCTATTAATGTACAATAAATTGGATTAGTGCAAACTGCTCCAAGCATTAATCTCGCTGTTGTTCCAGAATTCCCACAGTCTAGAGCATTTTTTGGCTGAATAAAACCATTTGAGCCATTTCCATAAACTACCCACTTTTTATCTTTCTTTATAATTTTTACTCCTAAATCCTTTAAGATATTTAACGTGCTAAAAATGTCATCTGATTCAAGTAGATTATTAATTTCAGACTTCCCAATTGACATGGAGGATATAATTAATGCTCTATGAGATATAGATTTATCACCTATTATTCTTATAGTTCCACTTAATTTTTTTATTTTTTGTTTTGTCAATTTAGTTTCTTGGGATATGTTCACAACTATTATATATTTAAGTATCATAAAGTTAACCATTTAAATTTAACTACCAAAAAAAGTAAAAATTATGCCAAAATTAGAGTGGGGTAAAAAAATAGTTTGTCCAAATTGTGAAACTAGATTTTATGATTTAAATCGTAAATATCCTGTAGCCTGTCCGAACTGCGGTCATCAAGTTGAAGAAGTAAGTACTGAAGTTTTTTCTGAGGCAAAAAAAGTTTTTTCAGATGATGTTAAATCACTTAATGATAGTAATTTAGTAGGAAGTGATGCGTCAGAGTCAATTGCTTCTGAAGATAGCCTTGCTTTAGAGGAAGTTGATGATGATGCAACAATTAGCTTAGAAGAAGCTGATCAAGATGTGGATGTTATTGAATCAGAAGTTGACGATATATCAATAAATGAAGGTAGCAATAATGACGAAGAAGATTAATATCATTGGGGCTATAGCTCAGTTGGGAGAGCGCATCGCTGGCAGTGATGAGGTCGTCGGTTCGACCCCGACTAGCTCCACCATTAATACTTGAATCTGTCACCAAGGTAGAACTTTCTAGCCTCTTTATTTCCTAAGATTTGATTGCTTTCACCTTCAGCAATTATTTCACCTGCATGCATCACATATGAATAATCACATATATCTAATACTTCTCTAACATTATGATCCGTAATCAGGACTCCAATATTTTTTTTCATTAGCTGTCTAATTAAAATTTTAATATCTTCTATTCCAATTGGATCAACACCTGTTGTAGGTTCATCCATTAGTATAAACTTTGGGTCTGAACATAAACATCTTGCTATTTCAGTTCTTCTTCTTTCTCCTCCACTTAACATATGAGGCATTGCTCTTCTCAAATGTGAAAGTGAAAACTCAGTTAATAAATCTTCCAAGATTGATTGTTTTTGGTCTGAGTGATATTTTTTTGTTTCCAGTATAGCAAGTATATTATCTTCAACAGACAAACCTCTAAATATTGAAGGTTGCTGTGGCAAGTAGCCAATGCCAAGTTTTGCTCTTTTGTACATTGGTAAAGCAGTTATATCTTTATTATCTAGAGTTATTTCACCACCATCAGGATTAATTAAACCCATTATTGAGTAAAAAGTTGTAGTTTTGCCTGCTCCATTTGATCCTAATAAACCAACAGTTTTACCTTTTTCTAATCTCAAGCTTACATTTCTGATAATAGGTTTTTTGGAAAGAGTTTTTCGTAAATTTTTAACTACCAACCCCTCATTTTTACTAATCAATTTTGGTTTATCTGACATGATATTTCTAATTGCCTAAAATGAAAGCCTCTACGCGATTTGAATCTGTACCTTTCATTATACTTGAAGAGTTTTTTAAATCTACAACTAATTCATCTCCCATAATTCTATTGCCATTTTCTTTTACAGAAACATTACCAGTAACTATAATTATTCCTTCTTCAAGGAAATAATTTGCATTATCTCCATATATCTCACTTCCAGCTAACAATCTAATTATCTTAACATTTCCACTAGCTAAAATTTCTTTTATTTCATCTTTTTCTAATTTTAAATTTATTATCATTTTATCTGACCAGACTTTTAACTCTTCATTGTGAGCATAAACATCACCGGTAAAAATTGATTTCCTCTCATTCATTTCGATATTAAGCTGATTAGAGATAATATTCATGCTATCATTGTTAGATCTAGCATTAGAAAAAGTTAATGAAAGAATTATCAAAATCAGCAATGCTACTTTTTTATTCATTTGAAATATTATTTATATTTGTTTTAACATTTCCAGTGTATTCAAAACTCTGAAAGTTATCTTTTATAACTGATTTATCAGCCTCAATTTTATTATTATGGTTTTCGTATTTAACATTAGATAGCAATGTAATCATATCTTTTTGTATATCTATAATTGCTTCATCTGATAGCAATTTTTCATTATTATCAGTATATACAACAATATTTTTATATAAGAGCACTACCTGAGCTAACTGATTATAATTTCCTATATCTGCATTTATATATATCCAAATGCCATCACGATTTTTAATTTTTCCCTCGATATCAAAAAGTTCAAGGTCATCTCCTCGCTTTATACCCAAATTAGCTTTTATGGTGTAAGGCATTTCATTAATACCTTTTGTAGTAAAAATTGGGTTTACTATTTCTACCGGAGTTTCGATATTTTCAGAAGTTGAAGAGCTTGAATAAAAAGAAAGATTAAAAATTAGCGAAAATAGCAAGAAAAATTTAATTTTATCTTTAAAATACATTCTTAATTCACGAGTCTATAGCAGTCATGAATATGAATTATTCCTACCGGTTTAGTTTTCGATTTTTTTTCAGTAACAAACAGACAAGTAATTTTATTTTCATTCATTATTTTTAGGGCATTTGAAACAAATTCATTGCTATCAATTAGTTTAGGCTTAGGAGTCATCATTTTCTTAGAACTAAATTTAATAAAGTCCTTACTAATATTTCTTCTTAAATCACCGTCTGTAATAATTCCTATTAAATTTCCATTTTTATTTTTAACCCCTACAACTCCAAAGCTTTTTTGTGACATCTCGAGAATAGAAAATTTCATATTTGAATTTTCATTTATTAGTGGCATCTTTTTTCCTTGATGCATTATATCTTTTACTTGAAGCATGCTAAGTCCGAGTGATCCAGATGGGTGAATACGCTTATAGTCTGCTATTTTAAATTTCTTTATTTTCATTAATGCCACACATATTGCATCTCCCAATACCAAGGCTTGAGTTGTAGAAGTAGTCGGGGCTTTACCAATTGAACAGGCTTCCTTAGAATCAGGAATTAATAGTGGAATATTAGAAGATTTTATTAGCTTCCCTTTGATATTTTGAGAAATGCCAATAACATAAATAAAATTTTTTTCTGCGAAATCAATAATTTTTGTAAGTTCTGAGCTGTTACCTGAATTCGATATCACTATAAGTATATCATTTTTAGAGATAATCCCTAAATCTCCGTGACTTAAATCTGTAGGGCTAACACTTTGAGAGGGTGTGCCTGTAGAGCTCATTGTTGAACTTATCTTAGCAGCAATATGTCCAGACTTTCCTACACCAGTAATTATTACTCTTCCCTTAGCTTTAGATATTTTTTTTACTGCTTTTTCAAAATTATTATCAATTGACCTGTAAAGCTTTTTTATACCTTGTATCTCTGTATCTATAACTTTTTTTCCATCTCTAATTATATTTTTTTTAGTCATAATATTATGAAGAATGAGAAAAAATATCGTTTTCAAAACCAGCTAAATCTAATTCAACTCTATGTTGAAGAAAATTGATGCATGCTTTAGCTAGTGATTCTCTATTTTGTCTCGATAATATTTCATCCAATTTCATTTTTATATCGTGCAAATATAATACATCAGTTGCAGCATATTCTATTTGTTGCTTTGTGAGATTTGGATTAGACCAATCACTTGATTGTTGTTTTTTTGAAATATCTACATTTAATAATTCACGTACTAAATCTTTATATCCGTGTCCCTGAGCATACGTTCTTGCAATTTTTGATGCTATTTTTGTACAGTAAACATTTTGTATCATAACACCTAAATCATGCTTAATTGCAGCAAGATCATGACGGGCATAATGGAATATAAAAGTTTTATCACTGCTTAGTAGTTTTATTAAATTTTGAGCTTTATATTCTTTATCTATAAATTGAATCAGATGACAATCTCCAGTTCCGTCGTATAATTGTATTAAACACAAAGGATCTCTTTTTGGTTGAAGTCCCATCATCCGCAAATTACCTGCCTGATGAGGATTTCTACAGACAACTTTAACATTATGGCCATCTTTCAATAGTTCTGAGATACAAAATTTCGCCAAAAACCCTGATCCACCAATAAGTGTTATAGTTTTTTTCTTCATATTTGTTAAATATACCTTTATGTATTCTTTTGAAATAAGCTAATTTTCAAGCAATGCAAACTATTTTACATAAAAATGATTTGAGTGATGACATTAAGTTTTCGGATATGATAGCCGCAGATTGTGAATCAAAGTATCAGAAATCAAAGGGAATAGGAGAAAAACATATTATAGAAAACTTTCCCAAATCAACCATTATACGTCCCTCAATAGTTTTTGGTCCCGGTGACGGATTTTTTTCAGTTCAAGCGAATCTGGTTAGAAT
>CACPJE010000017.1 GCA_902634045.1 uncultured Pelagibacteraceae bacterium | reverse complement strand
CATCATCTAAGTCATGCTGCAAGTGCATTTTTCCCTTCACCTTTTAAAAAATCAATGATTTTAACAATTGATGGGGTTGGTGAATGGTCAACTACAACCATTTCATCCGGATATCAAAATGACATTAAAATTTTAGAAGAAATACATTATCCCCATTCCATTGGGCTTCTTTACTCTGCATTTACATACTACTTAGGATTTAAGGTTAATTCAGGAGAATATAAAGTTATGGGGCTTGCTCCTTATGGCAAACCAAAATATGAGAAAGTCATTCTACAGAAATTAATAGATCTTAAAGATGATGGATCTTTTAAATTAAATCAAAAATATTTTGACTATTCAATGGGTAATAAAATGATAAATGATAAATTTGAAAAAATTTTTGGTATACCATCAAGAAAACCAGAAACTGAAAACTTAACTCAATTTCACATGGATGTAGCAGCTTCTATTCAACAGGTTATAGAAATAATAATTTTAAAAATTACTGAATATATCTACAAAAAGTACAAATGTGATAATCTATGTCTAGCTGGAGGAGTAGCATTAAACTGCGTAGCTAATTCAAAAATTCTGTCACAAAAAAAGTTTAAAAATATTTGGATTCAACCAGCAGCGGGTGATGCTGGCGGCTCTATCGGAGCAGCATTATCAATTTGGTACCAGAAATTAAATAATAGTAGAAAAAATTCTAAGACTGACAAAATGAAAGGTTCTTACTTAGGAACATCATTCAAATCTAATGAAATTGAAGAAGCTTTTTTAGAGGTTAATGCAAAATTTAAGAAATATAACGAGATCGATATAATAAAACTAACTGCAGAAATGCTTTCAAAGGGAAAAATTATTGGATGGTTTCAAGGAAGGATGGAATTTGGACCTAGGGCACTTGGAAATAGATCAATTTTAGCAGATCCAAGATCAGCAAAAATGCAAAGTGAATTAAATCTTAAAATTAAATTTAGAGAAAGTTTTCGACCTTTTGCCCCATCAATTCTATCTGATGAAAAAGAAAATTGGTTTGATCTAAACACTAGTAGCCCATACATGTTGCTAGTATCCAAATTAAAAGAAAGTAAAAAAATAAGATTAACTCAAGAAAATTTGAAATTAGAGGGGTTCGATCTATTAAAATTAAATAGATCAGTAGTACCAGCAATTACCCACGTTGATTACAGTGCAAGAGTTCAGACGGTTCATGAAGAAACAAATAAAAGATTTTATAATTTGCTAAAAGAATTTGATAGAATTACTAATTGCCCTGTCCTAGTTAACACTTCATTTAATGTACGTGGTGAACCAATAGTATTTTCTCCGATTGATGCATATCGATGCTTTATGGGCACTGAGATTGATTTTTTGGTAATTGAGAATTTTGTTTTAGATAAAAAAGATCAAGAGACTAGTAGCTTTATTTCCTATAAAGATAAATATGAATTAGATTAAATTAAAAACATTATCTGCATTCTATTTCAATTTCTTACGTCCATATACTATGAAAAGTCCACCTTCAGTTCCAAGGTTTGTAAATAACATTTTAATCTGAGAAAAAATTCTTGTGATTGGGTTTCCTATATTCTTCTTAATCAAAACATTTCTAAAGTCCTCATCGCTTAAGTCAGCGGAAGGAATAGAGTTTAAAAAATCAATACCATTATCATTAAACCATTTCAGAGTCTCATCTATGGTATGTGATCTTTCCACAGGATGCTCATATTGATCATTAATCCAGGCATTAATTTTTGCCTTCGAAATATTTTTTCTTAAATAAGGATCAAAAAGAAGAACATATTTCTTTCCTATATATTTGCCAAGAACTTTGTATATAAGCTGTCTAATATTAGTACGCAACCTACCATATTTGTTGTACAAACCTAAAACCATAATACCTCCAGGCTTAAGCCACTTCGATATAATATTAAAAGCTTCTCTAGTATTCTTAGTATGATGCAAAACACCTGTGCACCAAACAATATCAAAAGAGTTATGCTCAATTGGATCGCTAAAAATATCTCCTTTTAAGAAAAAACAATTCGATAAATTAATTTTATCTGCAAACTCTTTTCCTAATTTAAGTGACTCAATAGTTGGATCAAATGCTATTACTGAATTATTTGTATTATACGCTAACATAATTGATAGCTGAGAAGTTCCACTTCCTACTTCTATTATTTTTTTACCAAAACCAATTTCTTTTTTAAAATTTTTTAAAAAAACATTGCTTTCAAGCTTGATAGACAAATCTTTTATATTTTCAAGATTCTCATAATTTGGAAATGGAAAATCTGAGTAAAAATCTGCAACTTGACTAGTTATATGATCAATTTTGTCAACAGAATAAAAATTATTATCTATCTTATTATAAGTAGTTTCATCTTTAAAAAAAAAATATTTCATAATTTTATTTGAAACTATTTGGTAGCGGGAGAGGGATTTGAACCCCCGACCTAAGGATTATGATTCCTCCGCTCTAACCAACTGAGCTACCCCGCCATTTAAATTTCATCAAAACTAACTATTCCTTATAAATCTTTTATTGCAAAGTCAAGATTACAATACTTATTCTTATTTATTCAACTACCCATTCGCTTTGAAATTTATGAGTCATCTTATAATTATTTATTGAGTTCATTTCTTCACAGAAAAAAGATTTAGTTTCTCTCTTTCTATCAAATTCTCTATCTAAGATTAATGCTAATGTATAGCAACCTGAATAATACTCACCTAAGTCCCTATGCATAAGTTTAAAATTAATATCTGTTACAAAAGTTGATATTTTTCTACTTTTAAAATCACTTATGCCATAATCATTGATTGAAAAATTATACTCTGCCATTTCCCAGCCTTCATTAAATCTCTTTTGAAAGAATTTTCTTAATTGTGGGAAGGTTTCATATAGCCATGAATTTTTTATTGTTTCAGGTTCAAAGAAAACTTTTCCTTCTCTATTAATTTCATCTAGATATGCCTTAACCACATTAGAATTTAACTCTCTTAATTCATTTTGTTTTTGGGTCTTAAAGAATCCTTCTGATTCTAGTTTCTCAAGTTCCAATTGTTTTTCTCTTTCTAATTCTTCTTTTTCGCGTTGAGCATAGGCCAAGATACTTACATGTCGGTCTTTAACATATGAGTTAGAAATCCATATTGGTAAAACTTTGTACTTAATACCAGATTGATCAAGTCCCTCTACTAGAGATTTTAGAGAATTCTGGTCTGCATAAAGGAATCCACAATTTTTTCGTTGTACATCCACATAAGTCTGCTCAGTGTCCGCATATGAAGATTCGAAAACAGATTTTCCATACCCCATTCTAATAAATTCATTTGAAAGTGCATTGATAATACTTTTATGACCTTCAAGTAATGAATCTACATCTGTACATAAAGTTTCATTATTATTATCGATAATTATTGATCCAAATCCAATTAAGTTTTCATTCTTTACATCATTCAAGATCTGCTTTGAAATGACGTCCCGAGCAAGAAAATCTTTTTTATATTCTTGTTCAGAAATTTTCATATAAAACTGAAGTTCTTTTTTAGCTAAGCTTACTACTAAATTCTTATAATAATCTTTATCTTCTTGAAAAATATCTGACTTTCTGAAGAAAACTAAATCATACACTGAAAGATTATTACTTTGACACTCAAACCCTCTATCTTGAGCCAAGTATTGTCGATCAGATACTTTATCATAAATATAATATTTCATATCATCCTCGATGGGCATCTTTTGATAAAAACATGATAATGCAAAATCATTCTCGAATACTATATCTCCATCTAAGTTAAGTACTGCATGTGGTGCATCACCTGAAAGATTAATTAATGAAATGAAATCTGTATCACTTGCTTCTTTCCAAAATTCAAATTGATCTAAAGTAATATTTTCAATATTGGCTAAATCAACATCTGAAGATTGATCCTTCGATGCAACTTGATCAATGAATACATTATGTTCTTTTTTTAATTTATTTTTTTCAAGAAATTTTACATTATTTTCATTAGCTTCTTTTAAAATGTTTAAATCTGTTTTTTCTATTTCTTCATCCAGCTGATTAATTTGTTTTAATATTTGAGGTGCTATATCTGAAATTAAATTATTACGCAGATAATATTTAAGAAATTCTCTGACATTTATTAAATCTTGCTGGGCAACTTCAATCTTTCTAGTTAATTCTCGCTCTCTTCTTAGAGCTTGATTCTCAACAAAAATATTAAATTTATTAGATGACGAAACATATTCTTTTAAAGCTTGGAAATCTTTTTTTATGGAATCAGACCATTTCCCTTCAATTGCACCTTTAGATTTCGCCATAAGATCACTCAATATTAAGATATCAAACTCATTTGGGTTACTATTGTTAAAAGCTAATAAATCATTAATAAATAATTCAGCGGCCTGTCTTTCTTTATTAGCTATAAGTTTTTGTTTTCTTTCTTCTTCTTCTTTTTTCTTTTTTTCTATTGCTTTTCTCTTCTTTTCCTCTTCAGCTATTCTTTTATTTTCTTCCTCAAGTCTCTTCTTTTCTTCAGCTTTTTTTCGATTTTCTTCTTCAAGTCTCTTCTTTTCAGCTTCTAATCTAATAGCTTCTTCTGAAAGTAGCTGGTTTTGCTGAGCTAATTCTATTCTCTCGGCTTCTTTTATTTCTTCTAACTTCTTTTGTTTACTTTCAATCTCAGCAAATATCTCGTTAGTGCTCATATATGATCCATTAGATTTTCTGTATTTCTTAGCTAATTTAGTTGCCTCTTCACTAATTAAGTTATCATTCTCAAAAATTGTAGAGCATTTTTTACTTGTTGCTTTTATTTGACACCGATCAATGCTAATTCCTGGATTCAGTGGAATAGTTCCTCGTTTAGGATTTAATGGTGAATAAGTAAATGATAGGTTTTCCCAGTCTATTAATCCTCGTTCATTAACTGCTACAGAAAACTCCTTCCCAGTCATAGGATATGAGGCCATCCATCCTGAAGGTGAAATTGGGGTTTTATTTATTTCCCATAAACTATAATCTTGCAATGCTTTAAATAACGATAGACATCCTTCACCATCGATCCATCCAGTATAGGTATTTCTTTTCAATTTTATCTTTTGATCTGGATCTTTAGCAATGCCAGCATAACATGGACTCGATAAAGCAAATGCAATAGCAGGATTACTTTCATTTGCGCCTTCTAACAAAAACTCTAAGGCTGTAATTTTAGCTGCTAAATCTATATTTATATCAATTTCTGATGGAGCGCTTGATTCCTCTTCAGCGCTTGCAACGCTAATATTTAACCTTTTAAAATTGGAAATAATAGTTTTTGCTTCTTGACTGACTATTTTTTTTTCTTGAAAAAGATAAATACAGTTCTTAGATTTTGATTTCACTTCACAGCGTTGCAATCCCAAGCCCTTCCCGAGTAGTGCACTACCCCAACCACCGTGATTTAAGTTATAAGAGTGCATACCAAAAGCTACATTCTCCCAGTCAATATTGCCTCTATCATTAACAGCTATAGCAAATTCATAGTGATCACGAGGTTTTGTCCAGCCTAGAGGTATATATTTACCTAATTCCCATGAACTATATTCAGCTAAAGCTTTTAGTAATCCTGCACAACCTGTTCCTTCAAATGAGCCGTCTCGTTTATTATATTTTAGATCTGCTTTACTTGTTGGATTTGCAGATACATACTCAATACAAGGATTGGCTAATGCAAAATCTAAAACATCATCTTGATCTGTATCAGCGCTAACAAGATTGATACTACTCAGTATCAAAATACTAATAAACAGTATTTTTCTTAATTTCTTCATATCTCCGGGGTTAATCTTAGAGCAAATTATTATTTTGTCGAATATATCCAACCGCCACCAAGTAAACGAAGGCCCATACTATCTTCTGAATAAAAAACACACGCCTGACCTGGAGAAACAGCAGTTTCAGGCGTTTCAAGCTTTACAATTGCCTCTGAGTCTTTAGTAATTTCAATATTTGCATCTAGGAATTTTCCAGATGACCTTACTCTAACTTTAATATTAGAGTTAGGTAGCTTGGTTAAATAGTTAGTGCCTCTTACAATAATTTCTGTACATTTAATTTCTTCTTTATTGGCAATAACAACTCTATTGGTCTTTGGATCTATTTCTTTAACATACATTGGTTTTTCTTTTGATACACCTAACCCCCTACGTTGACCCACCGTAAAATTATATATACCTTGATGACTTTCAACAATGTTATCCTCTAAATCAACAATATCTCCACTAACATCATCTGTAATATTACGTTTGATAAATTTTTTATAATCTCCGTCTGGAATAAAACAAATATCTTGACTATCAGCCTTATCATGTAAATGAAAACTCATTTTTTTGGCAAAATTTCTTATTTCACTCTTATTAAAATTTCCTAAAGGAAAATCTATAAAATCAAGATCATCAACTTTTATTGAAAACAGAAAGTATGACTGATCTCTTTCTTTGTCCTCTGGTACGTAAAGAGCCCATTCATTATTAACTTTCTTTTTCTTAATATAATGGCCAGTGACAAGTGATTTTGCTCCAAGCTTTCTTGAAAATTTAACTAAATCTAAAAATTTAACTTTTTCATTGCAGTTTATGCAAGGTATAGGGGTTCTTCCAGATTGATATTCAGATATAAATGGATCAATTACATTCTTTTTAAAGATTTTTTCATAATCAAGAACATAGTGTGGAATCGTAATTGTATTAGCAATCTTTTTTGCATCTACAATATCAGCTCCAGCACAACAAGTTTTAGAATTTTTAACTTTTTTCTCGTCATACAATTTTAAGGTAATTCCAATTACATTATCTGACTCTTTAGTCTTAATGGCAGCAGCCACTGAAGAGTCAACTCCCCCAGACATGGCAACAACCACTGGATTTGACTTGGCAATATTTAATTCAGTATCTAGCATTTTTTTCAATTCGATTTTCATCTGGTAACTATAATATATTTGGCCTATTGTCTAATTATAACAATATCTTATCTTATAACTATGAATCCTAACAATAAACAAGCTCAAGAATTGATAAAAATAGCATTTCTAGCCGGTAAGGAGATCCTAAAAATATATAAAAAACCTTTTTCAAAGAAATTAAAGAAAGATAAATCTCCAGTCACTAAGGCTGATTTAGCTGCTAATAGAATAATATGTACAGGTCTAAAGAATATTTTTCCAAAAATTGAAATAATTTCAGAAGAAAATGATAATTCAAATCTTAAAAAAAAGGACACGTATTGGCTGGTGGATCCACTAGATGGAACCAAAGAATTCATAAAAAAGAATGGTGAGTTTACTGTAAATATTGCTTTAATTAAAAATAAAAAACCAGTTTACGGTCTTATTTATATGCCAGTTACTCAGGAAATGTATTTTACAAAAAATAAATCTTCTTACTATTCAAAAATTAATAATAAAGGTCAATTATTAACAAAGACAAAAATTAAAACTAAAAAAAGAAATAAAAATGTTCTGGTTCTAAGTCGCTCTCATATTAGTGATAAGAAGAAATTAAGTGAGATGAAAGATTTCATGTTTAAGAAATTTAAAGCTAATAAAATAATTCAAAGTGGAAGTTCGATTAAATTATGTTACATCGCTCACGGTAAAGCAAATATTTACCCGCGAATTGGAACTACTATGGAATGGGATATTGCTGCAGGGGACGCTATTTTAAGAAATGCAGGAGGTACAATTAAAACTTTAGATGGTAAAATTATGAAATATGGAAAAAGGAATTATAAAAATAAATCTTTTATAGCTCGGAGCTAATTAAACTTTAATGGCTGACCAATTGGCCTACTAACTAATTTATCTTTCCAAAAAACTTTCCTACCCATAATCATTGTACCAACTGGCCATCCTTGAATATTCATCCCATGAAAAGGTGTCCATCCACATCTACTTTTTACCATCTTATTGGAGATTTTTTGTTTTTTATTTAAATCAACAAATGTAAAATCAGCGTCGTATCCTTTTTTAATTAAACCTTTATTTTTGAATTTAAAAATTTTTTTTGGATTATAGCTAGTAAGACGAACAACATCAGTAATTGAAATTAACTTTTTTGAAACTTCATTTAATAAAATAGGTAGCAATGTCTGGACTCCAGGCATGCCTGCAGGACTGTTTGGATATTTTAATTTTTTTTCACTAAGTAAGTGAGGTGCGTGATCAGACCCAACAACTTCAAATAGACCTTTCTTAAATGCATTTCTCAATATAGTTTTGTGTTTGCCACTTCTAATTGGAGGGTTCATTTGAGCGAGTGTACCTAGATTATTATAACAGCTTGGAGATGATAATGTTAGATGTTGAGGGGTTACTTCACATGTAACATATTTTTTTTGTCTCTTAAGAAGATTAATCTCATCTCCGGTAGAAATATGCAAAATATGTATTCTTCTTTTATTTTTATTAGCTAAATTGATTAACTTTCTAGTAGAAATCATTGCTGTATCTACATTACGCCAAGTTGGATGACTGGAAGGATCGTTAGTTTTTATATATTTTTTTCTTCTATTTAACTCATCTTCATCCTCAGAATGAAATGCAATTATCTTCCTGGTATTTTTCATGATTCTGCCAATATCGT
The DNA here is from genome assembly GCA_902634045.1 of uncultured Pelagibacteraceae bacterium. Taxonomy (GTDB): domain Bacteria; phylum Pseudomonadota; class Alphaproteobacteria; order Pelagibacterales; family AG-422-B15; genus CACPJE01. The sequence continues at coordinate 11,494 of CACPJE010000017.1, read as the reverse complement.
CATAATTTGAAACTAAAAGTGTTCCAGTAGAAGAACCTACAAAAACCTTTATTCCACAGCAACCATCTAATTTTTCGACTTTATTAATTTCTTTTATATTATTTTTTTCAGCACCAAAATAAAATGCATAATTACTATACATTCTGTTTTTTGCTCTTTTTAATTTATCCTTAAATAATTTTTTTGTTGTAATACTAGGCTTGTTATTTGGCATATCAAAAACTGTTGTTACACCTCCAGCAACAGCTGCAAGACTTCCTGTTTTAAGATCTTCTTTTTTTGTTTTACCTGGCTCCCTAAAATGAACCTGTGTATCGAAAACTCCTGGTAGAATATGAAGATTCTTAGCATCTATTCTTTCTTTGGCTTTAGTATTTTTTAAATTACCAATTTTAAAAATCTTACCATTCTTAATAGCAACATCATTTTTGATTACCTTTTCATGAGTAACCAAGAGGCCATTTTCAATTATTACATCTATCATAATGTCATATTAGTAATAGTATTTAATACTTCTTCAACAGGAATATTCTCTAAATAAAAACTCTTTGTGGAGTTTTTATTTGTGTCAGATTTTATACTAATATTTCCTTCACCCCATGGTCCATAAACAACATGGTTTGTAGGGCCAAATAGCCCTATTGTCTTACATCTCGTTGATGCAGCTAGGTGCATCAACGCGCTGTCACTTCCAATAAATAATTCACAATGATCAATAATTTTCGATAATTGCCTTAAGTTTCCTTGATCAAAAAGACTCACAACTCTTAGATTAATATGATTTAACAAATTGTTGAATAGTTCCTCATCTCTAATATCCCTCGATTGACCAAATAACAATATTGTATATTTCTGAAAGAACTGGTTTTGAAATAAATCTATATATTTTTGTAATGACCAATCTTTTTGAGGCCAGTTTGAAAATGGAGCAACTGCAATATAAGGAGCTCCGTCAGGCAACAACTTCTTAGATTTTGATATGTCTTCTTCATCTATCCAAATATGAGGGGTGATTTCTTTAGATGTATTTAAAAGTTTTTTGAACTGTTCTATTTTCGGAGAATTATCATTTCCTCTAAATATTTTATATTTTTTTGTTCTTATGAGGTATGATAAAAACGAAGAACGCAAATCAATAGTTAAATCCCATTTTTTATTAATAACTGACTTCCAAATTTCAAGCCAATGAAGAGAGTACTTTTTCTTATCAATCACTATTAAATTTTCTAACCTTGGTATATTCTCAAATAGATCTTTTGATATTGAACTTGTAACTATTGAAATTTGAGATTCAGGATATTCTTCTAGTAAATTATTTATTAGAGCTGTCGATAATATGCTGTCACCTACTCGACTATAATTAATTATTAAGATTTTCATTTAAATTATAATACTACATTTATATCAAAGTATTAGATCAAACTATTTACATTTAATTGTTTTATGGTGCCGTCGGAGAGACTCGAACTCTCACGAACTACGTTCACTGATCCCTCAAACCAGCCTGTCTACCAATTCCAGCACGACGGCAAAATAGCCACTTTTTAGTCAAATTATTGATATGTTGAAATATATACATTTAAATATAATTGTAATAATAAATAATATTAAAAAAACAATGATTAATGAAGATTTGTCATATCCTTCAGATTTTAATGCTGAAGTAAAAAATGCTACAGAAAAACTTTATAAAGGTGTTTCAAAGATTATACCTGAAGTTGAATGGCCTTTCCATGCGCCTCTTATTCATGAAATAAATAAATTAAAGAAAGAAAAAAATATTGCAATATTAACTCATAATTATCAGACTCCAGAAATATTTCATTGTGTTTCTGATATTGTTGGTGACTCATTAAAGCTAGCCTATGAAGCAAGAGACTGTGACGCAGATACAATTATAGTTTGTGGAGTTCATTTTATGGCTGAAACTGCAAAAATTTTAAGCCCTAAAAAAAACGTACTAATTCCAGATACTCGAGCAGGATGTTCTCTCTCTGATTCAATAACTGCAAAAGATATAAGGCTGTTAAAAGAAAAATATCCTGGTGTACCAGTTGTCACATATGTCAATACTTCAGCCGAGGTTAAAGCTGAAACTGACGTCTGTTGTACTTCTGGAAATGCAAAACATGTTGTTGAGTCTCTTGGGTCAGAAACAGTTATTTTTTTACCAGATGAATACTTAGCAAAAAATATTGCTGCTCAAACACATGTAAAAATTATTTCATGGAAAGGCAGATGTGAAGTTCATGAAAGATTTACAGCTAAAGAAATTTTATCTTATAAAGAACAACATGAAAATATTATTGTACTAGCTCACCCTGAATGTTCTCCAGAAGTTGTTGCTGTAAGTGATTTTACAGGTTCTACTGCCGGGATGAGCAATTATGTAAAAGATAACCAGCCACAAAAGGTAATTATGGTCACAGAATGTTCTATGAGTGATAATGTAGCTATTGAGAATCCAAATGTAGATTTTATACGTCCTTGTAATTTATGCCCACATATGAAAAGAATTTCTCTCAAAAAAATATATGATGCTATTCGTTTTAATCAACATGAAGTTATAGTTAAAGAAAATATTATCGATAGAGCTCGCCTTTCAATTGATCGCATGCTTGAAATAGGTAGAAAATAATAACAATGACTGAAAGTATTTATACACCAGATGTGGTGATAGTCGGAGGTGGCATAGCAGGACTCACAGTTGCATTAAACCTCGCTCCAAGAAAAGTTTGCGTTATTACAAAAAACACTCTTGGAGTAAATACGTCAAGTAGTTGGGCTCAAGGAGGGATAGCTGCTTCTATTGATAAAAATGATAGTAATGAAGATCATGTAACCGATACGCTAAAAACAGCAAAAGGACTTGCAGATGAAGATGTTGTGAGAACAATAGTCAATGAATCATCAAATGTAATAAAAGACTTAGAAGAAATAGGTGTTCAATTTGATAAAAATCCTGATGGATCTTTTAATTTAGGTCTTGAAGGAGCACATAGTTTTAATCGTATCGTTCGATCAAAAGGAGATAGTTCAGGGATTGAGATTATGCGTGGATTAATTGAAGAAGTTAAATCAGCAAAACATCTAACCATATTAGAAAATATTTCTATAGATAGCATTATGTCTGAAAATAATATTATCTACGGTGTCATAGGTCGTCTAACGGACAAAAATATTCCTGATAACCATGTCGTTATTCAGTCTCCTCAAGTCGTACTTGCAACAGGTGGTTTAGGTGGAATATATGCTAATACTACTAATCCAAGAAGTTCTTACGGAGAAGGTATTGCTTTAGCTGCTCAAGCGGGCGCAACCTTAACTGACATGGAATTTGTTCAATTTCATCCAACTGGACTCGATTTTGGACTTGACCCAACTCCTCTGGCAACTGAAGCAATTAGAGGAGAGGGAGCTTTGTTAGTAAATCAAAACAATGAAAGGTTTATGTTTGAAGTTCATCCAAATAATGAACTAGCCCCTCGTGATATTATCGCTCAGAATATTTTCAAACAAATTGAAAAAGGAAATTCTGTCTTTCTTGATTGTAGAAATAAAATCTTCAAAAATTTTAAAGATCGGTTTCCTCAAGTTTATAGCTATTGTATAAAAGCAGATATCAATCCTGAAGAGGAATTAATTCCTATTATTCCAGTTGCTCATTATCACATAGGAGGAGTTAAAACTAATCTCAAAGGACAAACGTCAATTAGAGGTTTGTGGTGCTGTGGTGAGGTTGCGGCAACTCATGTGCATGGAGCAAATAGATTAGCATCTAACTCTTTGTTAGAATCTTTAGTATTTGGAAAAATTGTTGCAAAAGAAATTAATAGTCAACCTTTAGAAAAAGAAAGAGAACTAATTAGTCCATCCTTTATCAAGACTTACAAAGAAAAGACAAAGAATAAGATAATGGCCAAAAAATATATCTGGCAACTTAGATCATCCATGATGCGCAATCTTGGAATAGTAAGAAATAAAGTTTCTATTTTAAGAGGTCTAACTGAAATTATAAAAATTGAGCGAGAATCACGAGGTCTTTCAGCCAAATTAAACGATATGATTTTAGTGAGTAAATTTATAATTATTGGAGCCTTTAAAAGAATGGAAAGTAGAGGATGTCATTTAAGATCTGATTTTCTGGAATCAAAAAAAGAGTTTCTTAAACACATTGATCAGAGCCAATCTAGTCTTGAAAGAGATATTCAAACAATATTAAAGGAAAGAAATATCTTAAAGAAAGAACAGTCTCTTGCTAGCTAGAAGTTATATTAATAGACAAGTTAAAACTGCACTAAAAGAAGACTTGGGAAAACTTGGTGATATAACTTCAAAAGCGCTAATTCAAAAAAATCAAAAATCAGTAGCAATTATAAAGTTAAAAGAAAATGCGGTACTTTGTGGACTAGAACTTGCTGTTGCGACATTTAAGACAATAGATAATAAAATAAAGATTGTTTCAAAAAAAACTGACGGTAGAAAATTTAAAAAAGGAACAGTCGTATTGAAAATAAAAGGAAGTACGAGAAGCATTTTAATTGCTGAGAGAACTGCTTTAAATTTTCTTGGATTAATGTCAGGAATAGCCACCAAATCAAAAATATACGCTGACATCGCAAGACCGTATGGTGTAAAAATTTATTCGACTAGAAAAACAATTGTTGGGATAAGGGATCTTGAAAAGTATGCCTTAACTAAAGGTGGAGCATACATCAATCGAATGTCGTTGGATGATTTTTTCTTTATTAAAGATAATCATTTAAAAAGTTTTATAAATCTCAAGGATAGTATTGCAAAAGTAAGAAAGTATAATCCTAGAAAAAAAATTACTGTTGAGGTTGATAATATTTCTCAGCTAAGAAAAATTCTCAATGAAAAAATAGATGTTATTTTACTTGATAATATGAATAGTGATCGCATAAAGAAATGTTTAAAATTAGCAAAGAAGAGGTTTATCTGTGAAGCATCGGGCAATATTAATTTAAAAAATCTCAGGGCAATCGCTAGAACAAAAGTAAACCGTATTTCTACAGGTCAACTTACTCATAGTATTAAAAATGTAGATTTTGGATTGGAAATATAAAATACCTATGTATAGCCGTAAAATTGTACCGCCAGACTTCATTGTTCCAGAAAAAATAGAAAAATCGGAATTCACTCTAAAGCCATTAACGGTAAGGGATATAATTAAAGACTATGACGCTGTAATGAGTAGTGTCGACCATCTAAAAGGTCTAATGGATGATAGTGGCTGGCCAGAGGGACTAACAATTGAGGAAAATTTAATTGATCTTGGCTGGCACCAGAGAGAATTTACTGAAAAACACTCTTTTGCCTATACAATATTATCTCCGAGTAATCATGAATGTATTGGATGTTGTTATATCTATCCATCTGAAAATAAGGAATTTGAAGTGCAGGCATTTTATTGGATACGTCAAAATATGTTATCAGATGGTCTTGAAGATAGGTTTGGAAATTTTTTTAAAGAGTGGATAAAAAATGACTGGCCTTTTAAAAGTGCAGAGTTTCCTGGAAGAGATTAGTAATTAGTCAAATATTTTTTCATAGAACTTATTTAATTCTTGAGGATCGAGTCTTTTTTGCTCCATTGTATCGCGATCTCTAATTGTGATGGTTTTATTCTCAAGTGTCTCAAAGTCAACAGTAATACAAATCGGTGTCCCTATTTCATCATGTCTTCTATAACTTTTACCAATATTTCCAGAGTTCTCTAATATTACTCTTCCTAATCCTAATTTTTGTAAATCATTTTTTATCTCTTTTGCAGCATTAACTAGCTCTTCGTTATTTCTTTTCAAGGGAATTACTGCAGCTTTAATGGGAGAGAGATGAGGTTTTAATCCGAGAACTATTCTTGTATTATTTTCACCAACATTTTCTTCTCTATAAGCTTCATTAAGTAAAGCAAGAACTCCCCTATCCACTCCTGCTGACGGTTCAATAACATATGGTATAAACCATTTCTTTGTTTCTAAATTTTGAATACCAAGTTTTGTTGTTGATTTTGTATTTTTCATGACAGAAGAGGAAATTGAATATTCTTCTTGATTCTTTGTATGGGATCCTAAATCAAAGTCTGTTCTGTTAGCTATTCCTTCAAGCTCTTCAAGTCCATGTGGAAAATCATACATAATATCTACTGTTGCTTTTGAATAATGAGATAAATCTGATTTATCAACTTCAAGTTTCTGAATCCTATCTTTATCAATTCCTTGTTCTATCCACCAATTATACCTCGATTCAACCCAATATTTATGCCACTCTTCATCTTGTCCAGGCTCTACAAAAAATTCCAGTTCCATCTGCTCAAACTCCCTAACTCTAAATATGAATTTACCTGGGGTAACTTCATTTCTGAATGCCTTACCAATTTGAGCAACACCAAATGGAATAGATTTGTTGGTTGAATCTAAAACATTTTTAAAGTTCGTAAAAATTTGCTGAGCTGTTTCTGGCCTCAAATATGCATAATTACTTCCATCATCTACAGGTCCAACAGTGGTTTTAAACATGAGATTAAATGGCCTTGGTTCAGTTAAGTCATCTGAGCCGCAAGCAGGGCATTTACCGTCAGCTGATTGATCTGATCTAAATCTATTTTTGCAGCTTCTACAATCAACCAAAGGATCTGAAAAAGTATCTTCATGACCAGAATGTTTTAAAACTTCTCTGCCTGTTAAGATAGATGCATCAAGTCCCTCTACATCATCTCGGTCATATATAATTGATTTCCACCATGCCTGCTTGAGATTATTTTTAAGTTCAACGCCAAGAGGTCCATAGTCATAAAGACCTTGTAACCCTCCATAAATTTCATTTGATTGAAATATAAAACCTCTTCGCTTACAAAGAGAAACGAGATCATCCATTGTCTTAGAGACCATATTTGCTCCAATATGAACTTTCATTTAATCTCTCAAACAGATGATCAACTAAATCATTAGAAGGAGAACTGGAACCTAATAAATTTTTAACAAAGGACTTTTTTCCTTCAATCTTTTTAATTTTTAAGTTCGTACCATAAGTTTTCGATAAATATGCATTTAGTTCTTCGTTAGAATCTACCAATCCAAGTGACTTTGCTTGTTCGCCAGTCCAAAATTCTCCATTAAATACCTGAGAAGGTTTTATTTTCTTTTTACGATTTTTAGAAACTAAATTCTTAAAATTTTCAAATATGCTATCTTGAACTTTAATTAATTTATTAATATCCTTTTTAGAAACTTCTTCAAATGGATCTAAGAATGATTTTCTATCACCTTTTGTGAATACTCTCCTCTTAATGCCAAGCTTGTCTATAAGTTTTTTAAACCCAAATGAAGCACTTATAACTCCTATAGAACCAACAATTGAACTTTTATTTGCTATCAAATAATCACCAGAGCACATCAACATATAACCACCAGACGCAGCAACATCTTCTGCAACTGTAATTACTTTTGTTTTATTCTTTTCTGCCAACTCTCTAATTTTATTATAAATTAATTCAGATTGTACTGGAGAGCCTCCAGGTGAATTAATATTGATTATTACAATTTTCGGCTTTTTGAAAGTAAAAGCCCTTTCAAGTAAGCTTGAACAATTATCTATTGTTAAGCCTTTTTGGAATCTACCAAGATCTCCAATGACCCCCCTTAAGCTAACAACATTTATGCTGATTTTTGAGCTAAAAATATTCATTTATTTAAATTACAAGTGTAAAGAAACCAATAACTTTCTATTCTATGAAACTATATTATAAGTAAGTTCCAATATGAAACAAAAAGATAAAAAAAGTATCAATAATGCTCCTGTTGAGAGGTTAGCTAAAAAATTAAGTAGTCGTCTAAATCAAGTAGAAGCTGAAATTAAAAAAAATATTAAAGATCAGGAAGGCCTAATTACTATAACCGCAGGGCACTTAATTAATGCTCAAGGAAAGAAACTGAGGCCACTTCTTACTCTTCTAATTTCAAGGATGTTCAAATATAGAGGAAATTCAGACATTAATTTGGCTGTTTGCATAGAATTTATTCACAATGCAACTCTACTTCATGATGATGTTATTGACGAAGGTAAAGTAAGAAGAGGAAAAGTAAGTGCAAATCAGATATGGGGGAATAAGATTAGTGTTCTTGTTGGCGATTATCTTTTAAGTAAAGCTTTTAAATTAATGGTAAAAAATAAATCACTTAAGCTGCTTGAGATATTGTCTGAAACGTCATTAATTTTAGCAAGAGGTCAAATCCAAGATGTAAATAATTTTCAAAATATTCATTTAAGTGAAAATAAGTACCTTAAAATCATAAATGCAAAAACTGCTGAGTTATTTAGAATTTCTTGTTTTTTACCAACAATTTTAACTAATCAAAAAATATCTATACAAAAATCGTTTAATGATTTTGGATATAATTTTGGAATGGCCTTTCAGCTATCGGATGATATATTGGATTATTTTGGAAAAACTAGACAAACGGGGAAGGTAATAGGAAAGGATTTTTTTGAAGGAAAGATCACCTATCCAATGATCCATTGTTATAGCAAATCTGCTACTAAAGATAAAAAAATTTTAAAAAGCTTTTTTAAAAAGAAAACTAGATCAAAAACTGATCTTCATCAAACTCTTAAAATAATGGAGAAAACGAATACGCACAAAAAGTCTTTAGATTTTATGTCAAAATTCCTTGAAAAAGCTAAAAAGAATATTTTAAAATTTGATGGAATTGCAGATAAGGTGTATCTTGACGAATTAGTCGATCATTTATTAATTAGAGAAAGATAATGTCTTTAAATACATTTGGAAAATTATTCAGATTTACTACATGGGGAGAGTCTCATGGAGCTGCAATAGGCTGCATAATCGATGGATGTCCTCCAAGAATTCCATTATCAGAGAAAGATATTCAAAAATATCTTAACGAAAGAAAGCCAGGATCATCAAAATTTGTGACTCAAAGAAAAGAGGAAGATAAGATAACGATACTTTCTGGTGTTTTTGAAGGTAAAACGACTGGCACGCCAATAATGCTAATTATTTGGAATAAGGATCAAAAATCAAAGGACTATTCTGAGATTAAAAATAAATTTAGACCTGGGCATGCTGACTTATCTTATTTTCTCAAATACGGCATCAGAGATTATAGAGGCGGTGGACGCTCTTCAGCCAGAGAAACTGCTAGCAGAGTAGCTGCAGGTGCAGTTGCAAGAAAAGTAATTAATCATATTTTGAAAAAAGATATTTTAATTCAAGGCGCAGTTGTACAAGTTGGAAAACTTGCTATCAATCCAAGAAATTTCAATTGGAAAGAAGTTAGAAAAAATAGCTTTTTCTCTCCTGATAAGAAAATTTTAAAAACTTGGGAAGAATACCTCACTATTACTCGAAAAAAAGGATCTTCTCTTGGAGCAAAAATCATTATTAATGCAAAAAATGTACCTGCTGGATTAGGTGAACCAGTTTATGGAAAGTTAGATGCCGAGTTGGCAGGAGCAATGATGAGCATTAATGCTGTTAAAGGAGTAGAGATTGGATCAGGTAATGATTCTATAGAATTAACTGGTGACCAAAATTCAGATGAATTAAGAGTAGATAAAAGGAAAAAAATAATCTTTTCCTCAAATAATTCCGGTGGAATACTTGGTGGAATCTCTAGTGGTCAAGACATTGATGTAAGTATTACAATCAAGCCCACTTCTTCTATACTTAAATTACAAAAAACAATTAATGATAAATTTAAAAATACCACAATTTCCACAAAAGGAAGGCATGACCCTTGTGTAGGTTTAAGAGCAGTCCCAATTGCCGAAGCAATGATGGCATGCGTCCTTGCTGACCACATAATGCGCAATAAAGCTCAATGTAGCTAAACTTTTAGATCTATTAAGAAATCAATTAATAGATATATCTTTCTGCTTTTAACTCTAAGAATTCTTAGTTCATTGATGGTTTTTTTGTATAGCTGTGTTTTATAATCTAGAAGTAAAAATTTATCTTTCTTCTTCATCCTAGGATAATCTTCAAGGTCGTCATTAATTTGAAAAATTTCTCCAATACATAGCCCAACTTTTGAAAGTCTATTCACTGTAATCTTGTTTTTTTTAGATGCAATTCCTACTGCAGAACAGCAATAAGACATTAGTTTTCCTGTCTTAAGCCTATTAATCTCAATTCTTTTAGCAATAGATTTTTTATTTATACTAAGGTCAAGATACTGTCCCTTAAGTAAACCGCGTTCACCAGAAATCTTAGTAAGGCGCTCTATTAATTTTAATTTTATATTATCTGATAATTTAAAATTTTTGTTAGATAAATTTTCATAAGTTTTAGTCAACAATCCACAACCTGCAAGAATTGCAATAAACTCATTGTACCTATAATGTGTTGTTTTCTTTCCTCTTCGATACTTATCATTATCCATCGCAGGCAGGTCGTCATGAACAAGTGAATAATTATGCAGCATTTCAACTGCAGCAGCTAAGTTCATGATAACACTGCTCGAAAGCTTATATTCTTTGCCAAATAAGAAAATTAAGTACGGTCGGAATCTCTTACCGCCTGAGAATAGCGAGTAATTAATTGAGCTATTTAATAAATCTTTCTCTTTAGCTAGTTTTTTTTTAAGAAAAACATCAAATCTTTTTGTAAATCCACTTAAGTCTTTAATGGTTTTACTATGTATCATTAGCCTTCTTTTTTAAAACCTTGCCATCTGATGAAACTTTCATCTCTTCTAATTTTAAGACAGCTTCATCAAGCTTTTTTTGACAATGTAGCTTAAGCATAGACCCACGGGTATAGTATTCAATTGATTTTTCTAAGTCAACAGACCCACTTTCCAAACTATCTACTATTTCTTCTAGCTCAGCTAAAGCGTTTTCAAAAGATAATTTATTTATGTCTTCAGGAATATTCTTCATCATTTCTTCTGTAATTCATTTAGATGAATTAACATAGATTGTTCTAATGCTTGTATATCATAACCACCTTCTAGCATAGATATAATTCTTCCATTAGAATATTTATTTGCAATTAGCTTTAGTTTTTGAGTAATAATTTCAAAATCTTTTTCAATAAGATTGATACTTGCTAATGGATCTTTTTGATGAGCGTCAAATCCAGCAGAAATAATAATAAAATCAGGTTTTTGTTGATCAAGGTTCTGCATAATTCTTTCATCAAATATTTTCTGGTACATCTCTGAATTTGTACCAGAACGTAAAGGAGCGTTAATTATATTTCCTACTCCCACCTCGTTGGTATCTCCTGTACCAGGATATAATGGGTATTGATGAGTTGAATAATAATGAACTTTTGAATTCTCATAAAAGATATCTTGAGTTCCATTTCCATGATGAACATCAAAATCAATAATCGCTATATTCTTAAAATTGTAGCTCTTTATTAAATAGTGTGCAGCAATTGCTACATTATTAAAAACACAAAATCCCATTGAACGATCAAAGCATGCATGATGTCCTGGAGGTCTAA
>CACPJE010000016.1 GCA_902634045.1 uncultured Pelagibacteraceae bacterium | reverse complement strand
CTTCAAGTTCATTATTTTCATTCGGCATCAGAAAGGTAGGAAGTAAACTAGGTGTTGGTTTTTCGATTCCCATTTCATCGAGAACTTTTGAAGGATCACCCCAAATGATACTATAGGGAATGCGTCTATATCTAAGTAGGGCAACCATTTTACGAGTATATGGTGAAGCGGTCGCACCAATTAGAGTTAATGGGCTAGGAATACTCATATACTTATTCAATCATAAATTTCTAAGCAGCTAAAGTCTGTTTTTTTACTGGCAATGTAAGAACAACCATAAATAAGAGGAGCATAATTACTCCAGAAGTTAAATATAAGTAAGAAAACTCATTAGTTAGCTCGTAACTTTTAGAAATAAGTATTAGAGCAATAGGGCCAACAGAGAATGAAATAATAAATTTTATTCCATAAACAAGACTCTGATATTTTTCAGGAGCAAATCGAGCCAATAATAAGTTTTCAGCAGGGAGTATACTTGAATTAAATGCGACTATTATTAGGCATAATATTATTAACCAATAGTTTGAAAGACTTATAATTAAAAGCAATAAACATCCCTGACCCACAATGCCAATAGCATAGATAATTTTCTCAGAAAATTTATCAGCCAATATTCCACCAACATAATTCATTAATCCACTCACAATGTAAATTGCTGAAACAATATAGCCAATCTCTGATGTGCCTAGGTCCATACTTGAAGAAAGACGAATATCCATTGTTTTTGGAAGACTAGTTTGCAATATTTGAAAAACAAAACTTAGACATGTGATGCTGACAAGCATGATAATTGCTATTTTTAAATACTGACTGCGTTCAGGATTTTCACTAAATTTTCCTGATACAATATTCTTTAGAGATATTTGATTTGATTGAATATGCCATACCAATGCAATTCCAATTAGAAGAGATATCAATCCAGGTAAAATAAATGCTGCATGCCAGCTATAATGATCAATAAGAATACCTGCTAATAAAGCTCCTAGTCCTATTCCAACACCACCAAAAATATTATTAAAACCAAGCGCTCGACCAGTATTTTGCGCTGTATTTACCACCCAAGAAATTCCTGCTGGATGATAGATTGAACAAAATAAACCCAGAATTGAAAGATTAATGAATAAAGTGAATTTAGTATTACTATATCCGCATAGGATTGAACTTAACCCTAGTCCTATAAACATAATAGCCATCATTCCAGAGCGACTCCATCGATCGCTCAGCCATCCAGCTGGTAGGGATCCCAAACCAACCATTAAGGAACCTAGGAACCATAAGTTTATTAACTCATCATAAGAGAATTTCCAATCATCTTCGATTGCAAGGACAATTACAAAATAGAAAGCCGCAAACATATGCATCATTAGATGACCTACTGCTGCATAAAAGGTAGTGAGCTTATTATTGTTATTATGAATTTCCATAAGGTCTAAGAGACTAATAAGTCATAGAATTACTTTAGTTATAGGTTAATCGATAACAATAAAATACACAAAATATTTGACTTTTTTTAATAAATAAGGCATTTGGGGCATATGTTTATTATTAAACATCACCATTTACATATTTAAGTTTGCTAGAATAAAAAACACGCTAGCGAACAATAACCCCTTTTTATATTAAATAACCAAGCTTTGTAGTATCTTAGATACTAAGAAATTGAAATTATGAATAAAGAAATTAAAAAACCCAAGGCTATTTTGCCTAAAGGTTTTAAAGACAATGTTCAAGAATTAATAGATCTCAGGAATACCGTTACTGAGACAATAAGAGCAGAGTGCCAAAAATTTGGATTTGCTGAACTCGAGACATCCTCAATAGAGTACACTGATGTTCTAGGGAAATTTTTGCCTGATAAAGATAGGCCTAGTGGTGGAGTTTTTTCATTTCAAGACGATGATGATCAATGGCTTTCGTTGAGGTATGATCTTACTGCTCCTCTTGCAAGATTTGTTGCTCAAAACTATCAAGATCTAGTCAAACCATTTAAACGTTTTCAATCTGGGATAGTTTGGAGAAATGAAAAAGCTGGACCAGGTCGATACAGAGAATTTTTGCAGTTTGATGCAGATGTAATTGGAGTTCAATCTACATGTATTGATGCCGAATTATGCATAATGATTTCCAATATATTTAAGAATTTAGGTCTTAGTTTTGAACAATTTCAAATAAAATATTCTAATCGTGAAATTTGGGATGATTTATTTAGAAAACTAGAAATTAATGAAGAAGTAGAGCCTCTTGTATTAAGGGCTATTGATAAGAAAGATCGCGTAGGTATAGATGGAGTTAAAAATTTATTGCAAGAAGGTAGAAAAGATCAATCAGGAGACTTTATGGAGGGTGTTGGACTTGATGACAGTCAAACTGAGCAAATAATTAACTTCTTAGACAATAATGACCAGTCAAATCAACAATTAGAGGAATTTAAAGATTATCTCTCTAATTATAAGGATTATCCAATTACTTTTGATCCTTCTGTTGTTAGAGGCCTTGATTATTACACCGGAATGGTATTTGAGGCTGAGCTGCTATTGAATATCAAAAATAAGAAAGGTGAAGATGTAGTTTTTGGATCAGTTGCTGGAGGTGGACGTTATGACAAATTAGTTTCTAGGTTTGGAAAAGAAGATGTTCCTGCAACAGGCATTTCTATTGGAGTCGATCGCCTCATTGTTGCTCTTCAACAACAGGACCTGCTATCAGCTAATAGACCTCCTTTAGTTGTAATTGCAAACATGGACAAAAATCAGCTTTCTGAATATTTAAAAATGGCTGATGAATTGAGAAATGTGGGAATAGCATGTGAAGTTTCTTATGGGTCTAAGAATTTAGCAAAACAATTAAAATATTGTGATCGTAAAAAAGCAAATATTGTCGTCATTGCAGGAGATTCCGAGATTAGCAAAGGAGTTGTATCAATTAAAGATTTAGCTGCAGGAAAAGATCTATCCAAGAAAATTACTGAGCGCGAAGAGTGGAAAGAAAGTAAAGCGGGTCAGTTTGAAGTACAAAGAAAAGAATTTGTTATTGCTATTAAAAAAATATTAGACAACCAATAATTTTATTAGGTTAGAAGAAATGTCAATTCAAGAAATTAATATAAAAATAAAGAATTATTTTATTGAGTGCGGATTTGAATATGTTGAATTACCACTTGTTTATGACTCAGATATTTTTTATGAAACTTCTGGTGAAGTTATAAGAAAAGAAATGTTTTCATTTGTTGATGATTCAGGTAAGGAAAAATGCTTAAGGCCGGATTTAACGGTTCCAACTTGTCAAAACTTCTTAAGAAACCAATCAAATAATGACTCGGCTAAGTTATGCTATAGTGGTCCAGTATTTAGATCATCAGATAGTTTAGAGGGACAGTCACTTGAGCTCAATCAATCAGGCGTAGAGATCATTTTTCGTTTAAATAAACTAGAAAATAATCTTGATAAAGACGTAGAAGCATTAAAGCTAGCGACTCACACACTAGACAAATTAAATATATCTGAATACAAAATTAATATTGGTAGCTTAGTTTTTTTTCATAAGTTTTTGCATTATTTGGAACTCCCTGATCGTTGGAAGCAAAGGCTATTGAGACATTTTTTTCGTCGATCCTATTTTGAAACTCTTTTGGTGAGGATAAGCAGTGGAGTAGGATATGATGATCAAAAAAGGAAAAACATCATGAATGAGAGGTTTGGATCAGATAATGATCAGAACTTAGTAGAAATACTTAATAGAAAGGAATTTATTGATTTAGGTTCGAGATCTGTAGAAGAAATTGCTGATAGGTTTAGTCAAAAGAGTAAAAATCTTGTTACTCAGAGTGATGGTGAGATGATCGTTAAACTTATAAGAAGTTTTCTGAGCTTAAATGGTAAATTAGAAGAATTCCCAAAAATATTAAGGAATTTTGTTAAAGATTTTAAAATAACTTTTTTTGATGAAGCTATTCAAACTATGGAAGAGTTTGTTAATTCGGTTTCTTCTCAAATTAAAACTTCCAATATTTATTTTAATAATGATTTTGGTCATTCAATTGAATTTTACGATGGAATTATGTTTGAGATATTTGATAAGACTGGAAAACATAAACTTATTAGTGGGGGTAGATACGATAAATTACTAAAAAGTCTTGGTTCAAAACGTGAACTAGCAGCTATTGGATTTGCATCAAATAATAATGAAATAGAAAAAATAATTTAAATTATGAATAATAATAATGAACTCAGAATAGCGTTACCTAGTAAGGGTCGACTTAGAGAAGATATGGATAAACTTTTCTCTAAGAAAGGAATTATTTTCAATAATTTAACGAGTGATCGAGATTATATAGGGTCTATTGCGGGGATTGGTAAAAACTTAGTTTATTTTCTTAGTGCTAAGGAAATTACCAATAGACTCGAAGAGGGGTCCATTCATATTGGACTAACTGGTGATGATTTAATTCAGGAAAAGATTTATAATTATGAAAAGAAGATTTCTAAAGAATGCAAACTGAGTTTTGGAAAGGCCAACCTCGTGGTTGCTATTCCAGATTTATGGATTGATGTAGTGACCATGGCAGATCTTGAAGAAGTTAGTAATATTCATAGAGGTAAACATTCGAGAAGGTTAAGAGTTGCAACTAAGTATAAAAACTTAACTAACCAATTCTTTTCTAGATATGGAGTAGTAGATTACCGTACAGTTGAGAGTCACGGTTCAACAGAAAGTGCTCCGTTCAATGGATTTTCTGAAATTATTGTAGATATTACATCTACAGGAGAAACTTTGAGAGCCAATAATCTAAGAGTTCTTGATGATGGGTTAATACTTGAGTCTTCAGCAAATATATTTAAGTCATTAACAGCTGATTGGGATCAAGCACACAGTCAATCTCTTAAAGATTTTTTAAAAAAAATTGCATGAAAAAACCCGGCCATGCCGGGTTTTTTTAAAGTATATTTTTCGATGATTACATCATACCACCCATACCGCCCATACCGCCCATATCAGGCATAGCAGGAGCAGCAGCAGGTTTATCTTCAGGAGCATCTGCAACCATTGCTTCAGTTGTAATTAATACACCAGCAATAGAAGCAGCATTTTGAAGACTAGTCCTTACAACTTTTGTAGGGTCTATAATTCCAGCTTTAAACATATCAACAAATTTATCTGCCTGAGCATCATAACCCTCAGATGAAGCTTTACTTTCTTTAAGTTTTCCAACGATTACGGATCCATCAACACCTGCATTATTAGCAATTGTTCTAACAGGTGTTTCAAGTGCTCGTCTTACAATATCAACGCCTGATTTTTGATCAGCATTGGAAGTTTTAACTTTGTCTAAGGCATTTGCAGCTTGTAATAGTGATAAACCGCCTCCGGCAACAATACCTTCTTCAACTGCAGCTCTGGTAGCATTTAAAGCATCGTCAACTCTATCTTTTCTTTCTTTCACCTCAACTTCTGTAGCACCACCAACTTTAATTACGGCGACACCACCAGCAAGTTTAGCAAGTCTTTCTTGTAGCTTCTCTTTATCATAGTCAGAAGTTGTCTCCTCAATTTGCTTTCTTATTTGAGAACATCTGCCTTGAATATCAGCTTTAGTTCCAGCACCATTAACAATAGTAGTATTTTCTTTATCAATACTGACTCGCTTAGCACTACCAAGATCATTTACAGTGACATTTTCTAATTTAATTCCTAAATCCTCAGAAATTACCTGTCCACCAGTTAAAATCGATAAATCTTCAAGCATTGCCTTTCTTCTATCTCCAAATCCTGGAGCCTTAACAGCCGCTATTTTGAGACCACCTCTTAATTTATTTACCACAAGAGTAGCTAACGCTTCTCCTTCTACATCTTCAGCAATGATAAGTAGAGGTCTGCCAGCTTGAACAACTGCTTCAAGTAAAGGAAGCATTGGTTGTAAGTTTGTTAATTTCTTTTCATGGAGTAGAATATATGCATTTTCAAGTTCAGCGGTCATTTTTTCTCCATTAGTAACAAAATATGGAGATAGATATCCGCGATCAAATTGCATACCTTCTACAACATCAAGTTCTGTTTCTAAGCCTTTAGCTTCTTCAACAGTTATCACTCCTTCATTGCCAACTTTATCCATTGCTTTTGCAATCATATCTCCAACTTCTGCTTCACCATTTGCAGAAATCGAACCAACTTGTGCAACTTCCGCGCTAGTTTTTACTTTCTTAGAAGAATCTTTTATTGACTCACTAGCTGCATCTATAGCTGACTCAACTCCTCTTCTCAGATCCATTGGATTCATACCTGCAGCTACAAACTTTAAGCCTTCAGTAACAATTGCTCTTGTAAGAACAGTCGCAGTAGTCGTTCCATCCCCGGCAACATCATTAGTTTTACTAGCAGCTTCTCTAACCATTTGAGCACCCATATTCTCAAATTTATCTTTAAGCTCAATTTCTTTTGCGACTGATACACCGTCTTTGGTACTTTTTGGTGCACCAAATGACTTATCAATAACAACATTTCTACCTTTAGGGCCAAGGGTTACCGCTACTGCATCAGCTAAAACATTAACTCCTTTGAGCATCTTGTTTCTTGCCTCAGTACTAAAATGAATATCTTTACCTGCCATGTTAAATCTCCTTAATTTCTTGATGTTTATTTATTTTTTTTCTTAGGTTTTGATTTAGTATTGATAATTCCCATAATGTCAGACTCTTTCATTATGCATAATTCTTCACCATCAATCTTAACTTCCGTTCCAGACCATTTACCGAAAAGTACAATATCTCCAACACTAAGATCTAGAGGTGTAATTTTTCCATCTTCGCTTTTAGTGCCAGTTCCAACAGCAACAACCTGCCCTTCTTGAGGTTTTTCTTGAGCTGTATCAGGAATGATAATTCCCCCTGCAGTTTTTTCTTCACTTTCTAGTCTTCTTACTAATACTCTGTCGTGTAAAGGTCGAAAATCCATTTTCAAATCTCCTAATAAAATATGTTTAAGTGCTATTTAGCTTTAATTACCTAGGCATATAGTGAT
Source organism: uncultured Pelagibacteraceae bacterium (assembly GCA_902634045.1). Taxonomy (GTDB): domain Bacteria; phylum Pseudomonadota; class Alphaproteobacteria; order Pelagibacterales; family AG-422-B15; genus CACPJE01. Next base: position 13,916 of record CACPJE010000016.1, on the reverse strand, counting down.
CCACGGCTCAAGTGTCAAGAGGTTCAAGAAAATAGAGAATTATGAAAAAAACTAATAATATCAATAATTTGACATTATTCTCCTTCTCCACCATCTATTACAATGTTTTGACCAGTTGTAAATGAACCAGCATCAGAGGCTAAAAACACAGCTGCACCAGCTATTTCGTCAGGCATACCTATTCTTTTAAGTGCAGAACCACTAGTAGCAGATTCTAAAATAGTTTCATTTTGCCATAAAGCTTTTGAAAAATCTGTTTTGATTAAACCTGGAGATATACAATTTGCTCTTATATTGTTTCTTCCATATTCTACAGCGATGTTCCTTGCTAATTGTGAGTCCGCAGCCTTGGAAATTGCATAAGCTCCAAGCATAGAGCTTCCATGCAGTCCTGCAATAGATGACACAATTACGATGGATCCAGACTTTCTTGAAACCATATCAGGAAGAACTTCATTACACATCCAAAAATTACTTAATACATTTGACTTCATTGTTTTTTCAAATGCTTCATCAGAAATACCCATTGAAGGTCCAAAATACGGATTTATAGCAGCATTACATACAAGTGTACTTGTTTCTCCATAAAATTCTTTTGATTTAGCATATAAATTCTTTAGCTGTTCTTTATCTCCAATATTACAAGCAATTGCCTTTGCTTTATCTGCTCCAAATTCACTATTTATCTCACTTGCCACTTCTTCACATGCATCAATCTTCCTGCTTGTAACTATCACCCTAGCACCATGCTCAGCCATCCTATAAGCTATAGCTTTGCCTATGCCTTTTGATGAGCCTGTAATTATTGCGTTTTTGTCTTTTAGATCAAATAGTGTAGTCATAATTTAAGTGTTGTTAGAATAATAATTATTATAAGTTAATAAATTAAATATTTACAAGTTAAAATTGTATGAAAATTAATGAGATCCAAGTATCAGCTGAATATGCTCTACGTTACAAAGTAATCTTTTGTGACTTGTGGGGGGTAGTACATAATGGAAAGGAATTATTTCAACATAGCATTTCTTTTCTTGAAAATATGAAAAATAATAACGTTAAGATAATTTTTCTTTCTAATGCTCCAAGGCCAAATTATGTTGTCGAAGAAGGCTTAACTACAAAGCTTGGGTTAGATAAAGAACTCTATGAACGGATTGTCACTTCAGGAGACATTACAATCGATCAGATTAATAAAAAAATTCATGGACAATCATATTTTCATATTGGCCCAGAAAAAGATTATGATCTTTTAGAGAGGATTTCTATTCAAAGAAAAGATTCAACTTTGGATGCTGATTTTATACTCTGTACAGGTCTTTTAGATGATGAAACAGAACAACCAGAAATGTACAAAGACCAATTTGAAGAGTTTATAAAGAAAAAACTTAAATTAATTTGTGCAAACCCTGATGAGATAGTCTATCGGGGTGAAAATATGATTCCTTGTGCAGGTGGAATGGCAAAGTATTATTTATCATTAGGAGGAGATATAAGATCTTATGGAAAGCCTCATCAAGAAATATACGAATATGCATTTAATGTAATTAAGGGAGAAGGGATGTGTAAGTCTAAGTCAGATATTTTGGCGATTGGTGATAGCATTAAAACCGATATTTATGGTGCGAGTAAGTTTGGAATAGATTCGGTTTTTATTCAAGATGGAATACATAAAGATGAAATTAAAAGCAAAGAAGATATTGTTAATCTTACTCATAAACTTTTAAGTAATGAATTTAGAGAAATCGTAACAATTAAGCATTTGTAGAATTATGAAAATATTTAAAGATTACAGACTTGCATCTAAATATACTAAGAATTCAGTCCTTGTTATTGGTAATCTTGATGGAGTCCATAAAGGACATCAAAGAATTATTAAGTCTGCTAGAAATCTTGCTAATAAGAAAAATACTAAATTAGGAATATTACTTTTTAATCCTCATCCAAAAAAATATTTTGAATCATATAAAGATGGTTTTCTTTTAACTGACTTAGAAAGTAGATTTGATATTTTAAGAGATCAAAAGATCAACTATGTAGTAGTCCTAGAATTTAACAAAAATCTCTCAAATATGTCTCCTAATGATTTTTGTAATAAAATTCTTTTTTTAGGAATAAAGATGAGTCACGTCTTTGTAGGAACAAATTTTAGATTTGGGAGAAAAAGAATTGGTGACTATAAGTTTTTATATAGCTTTGGAAAAAAGAAAGATTTTGTTGTCAATCCAATAAAGCTAATTAAGACTCCTTTATCAATATCTAATAAAACGAAGATTAAAATTTTTTCTTCTTCTAATATTAGAAGGCTATTATCAAAAGGGGATATTAAGAACGCAAATAAGTTTTTAGGTAGACCTTGGGCAGTTAATTCAAAAGTAATAAAGGGTGATAAGAGAGGAAGAACAATAGGAATTCCTACGGCCAATCTTTTAATAACTGATTATATTAGCCCTAAATATGGTGTTTACGCAGTTAAGGTGAAAATTATGAATAGTAGGTTTAAGAAAAATATTTACAAGGGCATAGCAAATTATGGAATAAGGCCAACTTTTGATAAGAAGCAGCCATTATTGGAAGTTCATCTATTTAATTTTAAATTGAATATTTATAATTCTTCACTAAAAGTAAGCTTTATCGACTATATTCGAAGAGAAAAGAAATTTTCTGGAATAGAAGCCTTAAAAAAACAAGTAAAATCAGATATATCAACGGCTATTAAAATTTTAAAAAAATAATGACCTCTAAAAACGAAAAAGTAGATTTCAGTGATACCTTATTTCTGCCTAAGACTAATTTTGCTATGCGAGCAGGGTTACCAGAATATGAACCTAAAATTTTAAGTGAATGGTCAAAAAAGAATATTTATAAAGTCCTTAGAGAAGAATCAAAACAACTTAAAAAATTTACTCTTCACGATGGCCCTCCGTATGCCAATGGCCATTTACATATGGGGCATGCATTAAATAAAATTCTCAAAGATTTTGTCGTGAGGTCGCAGCAAATGTTAGGACAGGACAGTTCATATATTCCAGGATGGGATTGCCATGGATTGCCTATTGAATGGAAGATTGAAGAACAATACAGAGAAAAAGGTAGAGATAAGGATGATGTAGATATAATTCAATTTAGAAAAGAATGCAGAGAATTTGCATCGAAATGGATTGATAAACAAAGAGAAGAATTTATTAGACTTGGAATTATTGGGGATTGGGAAAATCCATATACCACCATGTCATTTGACGCTGAATCAATAATCGTAAAAGAGTTTTTTAAATTTGTTGAGAATGGTAGTTTATATAGAGGTTCAAAGCCGGTTATGTGGTCAACAGTTGAAAAGACTGCATTAGCGGAAGCTGAAATAGAATATAAGGAACATAAGTCTACAACTATATTTGTAAAGTTTCCAGTTTTAGAGTCTTCTGATACAGATTTAAAAGGATCATCTGTAGTTATTTGGACTACAACTCCTTGGACGATTCCTGGCAACAGGGCTATTGCTTACAGTAAGAATATTAGGTATTCACTTTTTGAGATTAATGAAACAGAAGAAAATAGTCATTTAAAAATTGAAGATCGAATAATTATTGCTCAAGACTTAGAGGAGAGTTTTAAAGAGCAATGTAGAGTAAAATCTATCACTAAGATTAAGAATATAGAAAATTTAGAAGGTTTTGTCTGTAGCCATCCATTTGCAAAATCTGGTTATGATTTTGAAATAAAATTATATGATGCAGATTTTGTCACATTAGAACAAGGAACAGGATTTGTACATATAGCTCCAGGCCATGGTGCTGATGATTACATATTGGGCATTACTAATAATATTGAAGTACCTGAGACTGTTGATCAGGATGGATTTTATTTTGACCACGTTCCTTTATTTAAAGGTAAAAAAATATTTAATGATGATGGCAGCGATGCTGATGCAAATATTGGAGTAATTATAGAGTTAAAAAATCATAATAATCTTGCTGGAAAAGGATCTTTGAGGCATAGCTATCCACACTCCTGGCGTTCGAAGGCTCCTGTAATATTTAGAAATACGCCACAATGGTTCATCAGTATGGAAAAAAATGATTTACGAAAGAAAGCCTTAAAGGCAATCGATGATGTTGCTTGGTTTCCGAAACAGGGAAAGAAAAGAATTTTTTCAATGATAGAAGAAAGACCTGACTGGGTAGTTTCTAGGCAGAGAGCTTGGGGAGTACCTTTATCAATTTTTTATAATAAGAAAACGGGTGAGCCATTGGTTGACTCAAATCTTAACAAAAAAATTATCGATCTATATAAAAAAGAAGGAGCAGATGCATGGTTTAAATATTCAAAGGAAGATCTTCTTGGTAAAAATTATGATGCTGATGATTATACGAAGGTAGACGATATTTTGGATGTTTGGTTTGATTCAGGATGCACTCATGCATTTGTCTTAGAAGGACAAAAAGACCAAATATGGCCTGCCTCAATATACTTAGAAGGTACAGATCAGCATAGAGGTTGGTTTCACTCTTCTTTATTGGAGTCATGCGGAACCAGAGGCGTAGCGCCTTATGAATCTGTTTTAACTCATGGATTTGTTCTTCATGAAGATGGAGCAAAGATGAGTAAATCATCTTCAAATATAGTAGCTCCTGCTGAAGTCGTTGAAAAATCAGGTGCAGACATACTAAGATTGTGGGTTGCAAGTAGTGATTATTCGGAGGACCTCAAAATTGGCCCAGAAATAATTAAAAGTAATATTGATAGTTATAGACGACTAAGAAATACGCTAAGATTTATACTGGGGAACCTATCAGATTTTTCGGAAGATGAGAAAGTTGATTATAATGAACTTAATGATTTAGATCACTATGTACTGTCATCTCTTGTAACTTTAGAAGAAGAAGTAATTAAAAACTATAAAATTTTTGAGTACCAAAAAGTATTTAGTTTGATTTTTAATTTTTGCACTAACGAATTATCAGCATTTTATTTTGACATTAGGAAAGATACTCTTTATTGCGATTCTAAGGATAGTTTAGACAGAAAATCAACAAGAACAGTTCTAGATACTTTATTCCATCATCTTTTAACTCTCTTAGCTCCAATATTATGTTTTACTACTGAGGAAGCATGGCAAAGTAGGTATGGAAGTGATGACAGTATTCATACTAAGAGCTTTCCTCAGATTCAAAGTAATTGGAAAAGAGCAGACTTAGATAGCAAATGGGAAGTGTACAAGGAAATTAGAAAGGCAATTAATGGAGCTATAGAAGTAGAAAGAAAGAATAAAAAGATAGGTTCAAGTTTAGAAGCATCAATTGATTTATATCTTGGAGAATCAAAATTAAAAGAAATTGATCAGGATTTATTAAAACATATTTCAATAATCAGCGAATTAAAGGTTTTTGAAGAGGCACCAGATGACCATTGCTTTGTTTCTGAAACAAATAAAAACATTGGTGTTGTAGTTTCTAAAACAAAAGGAGATAAGTGTGAAAGATGTTGGAAATATTTTGAAAGTTTATCTAACGATATTTGTGAAAGATGCGCTAAAGTCATATAATGGTTTCAAACATTAAAAGATTTATTTTATTTATATTTCTTTTTGCAGCTTTTGATCAAATCACAAAACTATTAGTTATTCACTACTTTGAAATTGATGTAGAAAGACTTAATTCAACAATTATTTTCTATATTAACGAATATTTAAATTTTTATATTATCTGGAACAAAGGTTTTGCATTTGGTTTATTTCAGAATGATATTGATTTAGTAAATAATATTTACATGGTTTTAATTCTAACCATTATTATTATTTTATTTGTTTATGCCTTACAGATAAATAGAAGGATGTACTATTTTTCTTTTAGCTTAATCATTGGTGGTGCAATTGGAAATTTAATTGATAGATTTTCCTATAATGCAGTACTTGATTTCATAGATTTACATTATAATAATTACCATTGGTATGTGTTTAATATTGCTGATATAACAATTACTACTGGATGTATTTTAACAATTATTTTAGAATTATTTTTTAAAGAGAAAGAAAATAAAAATAAAAATGAGATTGATAAATAAATTATTTGTTTTGAGTATCTTTACTGTATTGGCAATATCTTGCTCTAATAATAAGCCGTCTGATTATAGTACATTAAAACAAAAGGCTCTTGAAATACCTCCAGATTTTCAATTAGAACCTCCGGCAGAAGGAGAAGAGGAAATAGTAGAACTGCCAGGATCAAATGAGTCTGATGATATCCAAACTATTTTAGAAAACTCTGATTCAGGTGAAGACAACTCTGATGATGTTACTAATAAAAACATAAGTCTTGATGAGTTTGTTGAAGAAAACTTTTTAACTAAGAAAGAAACTGAACAAGAAGTTGAAGCTTTAGAAGCTGTTGATGAGACTGCTCTAGCTATTGAAGCTCAAAAAGCACGTGAAGAACTTATGGAAATTATAGGTTCAAGTAAAGAAGAAGAAATAAATGTTGAAGAAGAAATTAATGTTGAAGAAGAAGTTATAGTTGAAGAAACGTCTGAATCAATAAGTGAGGACGAATCAGAGACTATAAGTGAAGAATTAGCTGAAGATTTTAATGAGGAAGAGTTTTTAGAGGAATTAGCTGATACTGAAGATATTACTTCTTTACCAGAAGAAGAGCAGCTGCAGCCTATGATTCTTGATGATATGCCAATTGATAATACCGATTTTGGCGACGAGGACCTTAACGATCTTCTCAATAGAGTAGACGATCTTCTTAATTCCTATTCTAATTGACCATATAAAAATATAATCTATCAAGATGTTTAAGTTTTTTAAAGATCCAAAATGGTTTCTCTGGGCTTATCTTGGTTCTGCAATCATTCTATCTTCAATTTGGATTCAGGTCCAAATAGACGTTAAAATTAATGAATGGTTTGGAGACTTCTATGACATGATTCAGGAAGCCTTAGCAGAACCATATGCGATTACTATTGAGGAATATTGGGCAAGTCTTTTATCATTTATTACTCTAGCAGGTATGTACGTTGCTGTTGCAGTTCTTGTGAGCTACTTTACTAACCATTTTTTGTTTAGATGGAGAACAGCAATGGTTGAATGGTACCATTCTGTTTATGATAAAGCTCGAAAAATTGAAGGTGCTTCACAGAGGGTGCAAGAAGATACCATCAAATTTTCAAGAATTATGGAGTCACTTGGTACAAGTTTAATTGAAGCATTAATGATTTTGGTTGAATTTATGCCAATTCTATTTGGATTAAGCATTGGTATTCCAATTTTCTTCTTTGGGGATTGGGAATATGGATTGGTAGTAGGGGCATTATTATGGTCTATTGGAGGAACACTTTTTTTAGTTGGCCTAGGTTTAATATTAAGACTTGTTGGTATTGAATATGATTTACAGAAGCAGGAAGCAGCTTATAGAAAGATGCTCGTTATAGCCGAGGACGATGAAACAGTGAGACCCAAAACCTTGGAAGAATTATTTAACGATGTAAGGCAAATTCATTTTTTAAGTTATATAAGATATCTATATTTTGATATTGGCCGAATAGCATTTTTACAAGCAAACGTATTATCGGCCTATGTCTTTTTAGCTCCTGCAATTGTTGCTGGTGTTGTAACACTTGGGGTAATGCAGCAAATTATTAGAGCTTTTGGAAGAGTTGAAGGCTCTATGCAGTATCTCTTAAAGGCTTGGCCTACGATCATAGAACTTGCAAGTGTGTATAAACGGTTGAGAGAATTTGAATCAAAAATTGATTTAGTACAATTTGAAGAAGGCGGAAAGACCTAGCAATGAGTAACTTAATTAATTATCCTTTTTTTGATTTAGATAATTTAAAGTCTCGTTTTCTTGAGGATAAATCAAGCATAGGATCAAAATTTGAAAGAATTATTGTTATTGGAGTTGGAGGTTCTTCACAAGGATCTAAAGCGATAAATGGTTTTTTAAATGAAGATAGAGTAATCTACTTTGATCATCTAAATTATAATTTCATTAGCAAGACATTGGAAAAAGACTTAGATAGAACAGGATTTATATTTATATCTAAGTCAGGAACAACTTCAGAGACATTAACTATTTTTGATTATTTAATTAGCCAATTAGAAAGTAAAATTGATATTTCGGAGCATTTCTTTTCTCTAACTGAATATAAATCTTCACCATTGCACGATCTGTCTGCCCATCATTCAATAAAAATAATTGAACATAAGAAAGAAATTGGAGGACGCTTTTCAATTTTTTCTAATTCATCTTTGATACCAGGTTTTTATTTTCATGAAGGACTGATCGATCACTTTTTTAAAGGTGCAAAAAAAGGTCTTGCCTCAGAAAAAAATGCAAAAGATGAAGCTAGCAAGGATTTTAATTTATTAAATAAAGGTAAAATCATTAATGCTAGTCTTATTTATGGAGATGAATTGATTGAATTGGCAAATTGGAAAAAGCAGTTATTTGCTGAGAGTCTTGGCAAACAAGGTAGAGGCATAAACCCTATTATTGCAAGAATGACTAATGATCAGCATAGTTTACTGCAGTTATTTATGGATGGTCCTAAGAATGTTTTTTTTGAGATAATGACCTTAAATTACAATCATCCAAATTTGTTAAATATTACCCTAAATAATCATAAAGATGCAATGAATGCTGCTATAGTTCAAGAAATTGGAGAAGTGAGGGAGAGAATATTTATTGAAAATGATATAGCAGATTTAGGTCAATATTTTTCCTCTGAGATACTTAGAGTTATTTATCTATCTCAACTTTTAAAAGTTGATCCTTTTACACAAGATGCAGTGGAAATTCAAAAAAATTTATTAAAGTAATCTTAAGAAAGAAAATTTGCTTATTCCTATTTCTTTTATTCTAAGAATTTCTAACTCTGGCAAATTTATAGGCTTAGCTTTCAATTCTTCTTCCATTACAATTATTGCATTATGATTAAGCATATTTTTTTTGACTAAGTTCTTAAGTGATCTAATTCCTAGTTTTTTTTCGTAAGGAGGATCACAGTAAACAAGATCAAACTTAGGAACTGAAGAATTGACTGTAAAAGAACATGCATTTTCTTCACAAATCACAATCTTATCTCTAAATTTTAATTTCTCAGCATTTCTGTAAATCAAATCAATCATGATAGTGCTGTTTTCAACAGTTGTAGCTTTTAAGGCACCTCGTGATAAGGCTTCAAATGAAAATGATCCTGTGCCAGCAAATAGATCTAAAATTACTGAATTCTCGATTCTAAATCCAGTACTGATTATCTCTTTTCCATGAGTCAAAAGATTAAATATAGTTTCTCTATTTTTATTAGTTAAAGGTCTAACTTCTTTATTTTTATAACTTAAAATTGTATGACCTTTTTTTAATCCACTGATAATTCTCATTTTTTAACCGATTAAACTTACTTTTTTAAATTTACCTTTTTGCAGTTTCCCTAACTTATAAGGACCATAAGATATTCTTATAAGTCGAGTAACAGTCATATTAAGAGATTCAAATATATTTCTAATCTCTCTATTCTTACCTTCTCTTAAATTCATTTGGAGCCAACAATAAGTATCAGAGGAACTTTCTACTTTTGCGATAATTGGTTTATACTTAATTCCATTTGTATAAAAACCTCTTTTGAGTTTATCAATTATTTTTGTCTCAATTTTTCCTTGTACCTTAACTCTATATATTCTCTCAAAATTATTTTGAGGTAATTCAAATTTCCTTTTTATACTGCCATTGTTAGTTAAAAGAATTAAGCCTTCAGAATTATAATCTAGGCGACCGATAGAGGTCATTCTATCTAATTTTTTTGGAAGAAAATCAAATAATGTTTTTCTATTTTTTGGATCAGAGTGAGTTACCAAGCATCCTCTCGGTTTATTAAAAAGATAGATTTCATCTACCGATTTAAAAGGAATATTTTTTTTGTCTAGTTGAATAATATTCTTTAATGAAACATTGATACCAGGTTTATCAATAATTTTTCCATCAATTTTTACCCTTCCATCCAATATAAACTGCTCTACCTGACGTCTTGAATGTGGAGTAGATCTTGCAATAACTTTACTTATTCTTTCTGATTTTCTATTTTTTTCCATAGTGGTTAATATAGGTTATGATATTTTAAATAAAATATATTTAATTTAAATGTCTCAAAACAAATATATGTATGAAGCCTTAAAGTTGGCTAATAAAGCCCAGGAAATAAATGAAGTACCTGTTGGTTGTGTTATTGTAGACATCAAAGGAGAAATTATTGCCTCCGGCTTTAATACAAATATTAGAGACTTAGATCCGACAGCCCATGCGGAAGTCAATGCAATTAGGGAAGCTTGTATTAAATTAAATAATGAGAGGCTGGTTGGGTGTGACTTATATATTACTTTAGAGCCATGCATTATGTGCGCTGCAGTAATTTCAAGAGCTAAAATAAGGAGGTTGTATTATGGGGCTGATGATTTGATCTATGGAGCTGTCAATGGTAATATAAACTTTTTTCAATCAAAGAATTGCAATCATATTCCTGAGATATATGATGGCATTTCAAGGAATGAGTGTGAAAATTTAATAAATAACTTCTTTAAGGATAAAAGATAAATGACAATTTCTGAAAAAGCCAAAGAAACTACTGAACGATTAAATAAATTCATGGATAATCATATTTATCCAAATGAATCAAAATATGCAAAACAAATTGATGATTTTGGAAATAATAGATGGCAAGTGGTTCCAATTGTAGAGGAATTAAAAGAAACAGCAAAGAATGATGATTTATGGAATCTATTTCTTCCTGAGAGTGAGTACGGATCAGGTTATACCAATGAAGAATACGCACCCATGTGTGAAATTATGGGACGATCAATGTGGTCTGCAGAAGTATTTAACTGTTCAGCACCAGATACAGGTAACATGGAAGTTTTAGTTCGCTATGGAACTAAAGAGCAAAAAGAAAAATACTTAACTCCGTTATTAGAAGGAAAAATTAGATCAGCATTTGCGATGACTGAACCTGCTGTAGCTTCTTCAGATGCAACTAACATAGAAAGTGAAATAAAAATGGAAGGAAACCAATATGTAATTAATGGAACAAAATGGTGGACTTCAGGAGCTATGGATCCTCGTTGTCAATTCTATATTTTTATGGGAAAAACTGATCCGGATAATGAAAATATTCATAAACAGCAATCTATGATTTTGATCGACAAAGATACTCCAGGAATCAAGATAAAAAGACATTTACCAGTCTTTGGTTATGATGATGCACCCCACGGTCATGCAGAGATAGAGTTTAAAGATGTTCGTGTGCCTCCAGAAAATATTTTATTAGGTGAGGGAAGAGGCTTTGAAATTGCGCAAGGCCGACTTGGTCCTGGTAGGATTCATCACTGTATGAGAACAATAGGTTTAGCTGAAAGAACACTAGAAACCATGATTAAGAGATTAATGACTCGTAAAGCCTTTGGAAAAGAAATAATACGCCATTCGATTTGGCAAGAAAGGATTGCTGATGCCAGGATTAATATTGAGATGACAAGATTATTGACTTTAAAAGCAGCTTCTATGATGGATTCAGTTGGAAATAAGGTTGCAAAAAATGAAATTGCAATGATTAAAGTTGCTGCGCCTAATATGGCCCTTAAGATAATAGATGATGCTATTCAAGCTTTTGGTGGAGCAGGAGTTACCTCAGATCCAAAATTAGCCCAAGCTTATGCAGGTATGAGAACATTAAGATTAGCGGATGGTCCAGATGAGGTTCATAAACAATCTATTGCAAGAAGTGAGTTAAAAAAATACTTATAAATATGAGTAAGCATTCAAGGCCAAAAAAAGATCAGTATGGCAGTTATGTTAGTAAAGAAGAATTTGAAAAATATTGGAATGATTATCATAAGCTTGAAGATATTTCGATGAAGGAGTCCACAAGACAAAAAGAAGAGCGTCTAAAAAAACTAAATAGAAATATCTAAAAAATTTATTAGTTTTTCTACTTCCTCAACACTATTGTAGTGAACCATAGAAATTCTTATCACACCATCATTTGTATCAATTCCCAATCCTTTTAAACATCGCCAAGCATAGAAATCTCCGTTTCGGATCCCTATACCATTTTTTCCTGCTTCTTGAGCTATTGATAACGAGCTCTTATTCTTAACGGTAAATGAGACAGTAGGCATTCTCTCATTTCTTAGGTGAGTTGATTTTCCGATTAATGTTACATTATTTTTTGTTTTTAGGAATGAAAGTAGTTTTTCCATTAGTTGTTCTTCATGCGAATAAACGAGTTTAAATATTTTTTTTCCTTTTTCATATAAATTTAAATTTTGATCTGAAAAATGGTGGTTATATATATCTTCGTAATAGTCAGTTAATCCAGATAAGCACGCTAGTTCCTCGTGATTAGGTCCTCCAGGATTCAAAGTTAATGGAATTTCCTTTGATAGAAACTCATGGTTGAGATTTTTAGTTTCCTCTAGAAGTTCTTTCCTGCCGTACAATAAAGCTAGATGTGGTCCAAAAGTTTTGTACAAACTAAAACCATAGAAATCTAATCCAATTCCCTTAAGATCTGCTATATCATGAGCCATATAAGCTACACCGTCACCAACTACTTTGATATTATTTTGATGAGCTAAATCTACTATTTCACTTAGATTATTTATTGACGCGACAATATTTGAGGTGTGGCAAACACAAATAATTTTAGTCTTTTCATTAATTAATAATTTAAGATCCTCTACCTCTAATTCAGCACTATCTTTATTTAATGTCCATTCTTTAATAGTAATTTCTTCATCTGAAAGTTTTCTCCATGCTCCTATATTTGCTTCATGATCTTGATTAGTGACTATTATTTCATCACCTTTGTTCAACCAATGTTTTATACCGTGCGACAATAAAAACATATTCATTGTTGTAGAAGGACCAATTATAAATTCATCTGTTCCAATATTCAGTAGTTCAGCAATTTTATTGATACTATTGTCCATTTCATCGCCAGCTTGAATTGAAGAAGCAAAATCACCATAAGGTTGAACTTTTGTTTCTGTCATAAACTTATTAAGTTTATTAATTACAGTATCGGGAACATAAGTTCCCCCAGCATTTTCAAAAAAGGCTAAATCCTTAGTTTTTGAATTTTGGAAGACAGGGAATTTATTTCTAACAAACTCTATATCTAAACTTTTACTCATAATTATTATTTTATATTTTCAACAATACCCCAGCCTAATTTACCAAGAATTGGAACAAATTCGCCATAATTTTTAGCTTGGGAGCTTGCGGCCGTGCCATCCCTTACTCTTCCAGCTATCCCTTGAGCAATACCTGCTAAGCGAAATATATTATAGGCCATAAAAAAATCCCAGTTTTCAATTTTATTTCTTCCAGTTTTTTTATAATAAAGTTCAGCGTATTCATCTTCAGCTGGAATATTTAATTCTTTTAGATTTGCACCAAGTATACCGAGCCCTTTTGCTCCCCCAGGAAGCCTCCAGGCCATCATATGATATGTGAAGTCTGCTATTGGACTCCCTAATGTTGAAAGTTCCCAATCTAATATTGCCTTCACTTCTAATGTATTTTCGTCAAACACCATATTGTCAAGCCTAAAGTCTCCATGAACAATCGAAGTTTCTTCATCTTCTGGGATATTTTTTGGGAGCCAGTCAATAAGATTATCGATCTCTGGTATATGTTGCGTTTCAGAATCCTTATATTGCTTTGACCACCTATGAATTTGTCTTGCCATATAATTCTCATATTTTCCATAATCTTCCAATCCAATGGCTTTAAAATCTACACAGTGAAGTTTTGCAATCGTTTCATTCATTGATAAATAAATTTTCCTTCTTTCTTCTGCATTTGATTGAGGAAGTAAAAGATCCCAGTAAATTGAACCTTTCACATGTTCCATTAGGAAGAATGGTG
>CACPJE010000015.1 GCA_902634045.1 uncultured Pelagibacteraceae bacterium | reverse complement strand
ATCAATTTGATCATTAATATCATTAATATCGGCAGTTATTACCCTAATCTCCCTTTCTTTTTCATTAATTTTAGAACGAATTCTCGCTCTTTCTTGATCATCTGCATTTCCAAGAATAGTATTCTGAACAGAATTAAAATCTCTTTCTAATCTTTGGATTTCTTTTTCAATATTTGCTTTGTTAGAAACGAGCCTTTGATTGTCTTTCCTTAACTGCTTAATAGTTTCAGTGTTTTGTTCAATAATAGGGTTAGCCTTCTCACCTTTTGTTCTTGCTGCCGCTAATTCATCTTCTTTCTTGATGTTTAGTTCAGCTAAGTCTTCTTGTTTTTGAGCATTTATATTTGAAATTAGATTTCCAATATCAATTGAAATACCAGATATTTTCTCATCTAAATTTTGCTGTATATCAATCTTTCTATTTTCTAAATTATTTAACTCTACATTTATATCCATTATTATTGTTTTTAGTTCTGATGGATCAGATTTAATTACCAATGTTGCAAGTTGTTCATCAATATTTTCAATTTCGTTACGCACTCCATCAACTTGCTGAGACATTTGATGATATCTAAGTTCAAATGCAGTAATAAAAGTTTCAAAAGTTGAAAAATTAACTGCAAATAATCCAATAAAAAAAATTGTTCTCCATCTAATTTTTGCTGAATAATAAAATGCAGTAGCTAGAGGAATTTTAGTTAACTCCATAATTGCAACGACGACAAATGCAAGAGAAAGAACGGATGCGCCCATGTCCATTGAGACCCATCTTTGAGAAATTTCTCCTATCTTTGTATCTGACTGACCCTGTGAAAAAAGAAGAATAACGGAGATAGCTAGTGCAGTAAGTGCAACAAAAATTTCAATCGACCAGGCTAGTTTGATAAGAAATTTACCGGTATGAGCAGTCTTTGCTTTCGGAAAAAATTTATCGTGGATATTGTCTAAATTAGGCATTTGATCGTTTAAAATTAATTTTATTTAAGTAAATTGGTATGTTTTTAAAAAATCTAATTGTTCGATCAGATAATGAAGGCTTAATTCCAAATATTTCAGCAACTTTTCTTATTTGCTTATCTTCTTCTTCGTCATAAATATGATCTGCATGTGCAACTTTTACTAAAATTGCTACAATAAATTCAAGAAAATCTTCTCGACCATCCCCTAGTAGTTTCTTTAATCGCCTTGCATGGAAATAGATATCATGAGGATCAGCTACTGCTTCATTAATTATTTTTGATAATAAAGCTCTCTGCTCTATTTCATGTGGAACTATTCTTAATATTTCTTCTCTTTCTACATCAGTGAAGGCTCCATCTGCCAATGCTAGTTTTGATGATAAGATTAAAACACCAATAACAGTGATTGTTTGAGGAGACGAATGTCTATATTTATCCCACATAATAGTATAAATTTAATCACATAAAAGCTTGAATAAAAACACTCAATGTAAATTAGATTAATTTTTATTTACCGAAAAAATGGGAAAAATTATAGTTACAGTATTTACTAAGCTTGGTGGGGCAGTCATTCTACTTATTGATGATGTATTAAGGATTTTTACTGCCTTCTTTGAATCCTTATTTTTAATCTTTGCAAATACTTTTTATGCTATTTCAAGGGTGGCATCTAAAATAATAGATAATGTATACGAATTTTTTAATTTTAATTCTGATGATAGAGCCCAATCTTTATATATTATTTTAAATTCACTTACTATTTAATACACTACTCAAATAATTCTTTTATTTCTTTTAATTTATTTGGATATAAATTAACAAAATCATTGTAAAAATTTGAGTGGTAATTCTTCGAAAGTTTTGGCAAGTATCCATAGAATGGACTATTAGTATCAAAATGCCCCCATTCATCATCACTGCTGGCAATTTCAAGTCTGTAAACATCCCAAATATCTACAGCAAAGTCATAAAGGTCAAAATCTGTAAAGACTTCTCCTGTCTCTTCCACCAGTGATACTCCTTTTAAACCGTTTATACCAAGCAGCATTGCATTTTCATCCACAAGTGGGCCTCCACTCATACCTCCAGCTATTCCACAATTATGTACCAGTGAATAGTTAGCTATTTGTGCTAGTCCTGCACTGTCCGTAATTATGTTGTTAAGAACACCTGAACAATAAAACATATCAAGGTAATCTTTATCTAAATTACCTAACACCAATGGAAAACCCGCTGCATATATATTCATTAATGGATGTCCATTGCCTCCTATTTTAATGGGATTAAATATTTCATTTGAACCATATTCATTCATGTCTAATCTAATCACTGCTATATCATAATTTTCCCACCAAATTATATTATCATAATCAGTAATATATTCGAATTCTGTAGAAGGTGAATCAACTACAATAGTTTTTGAATCATCCCACTCTCTATCGCTGCAATATTCAGAATATTCAAGTAAACAAAATTTTTCTAAAATAACGTGACTGTTAGTTAAAATAAAATAAGTGTTATCAATTCTATTAATTACAACTCCACTTCCACCAGATATAGTTTCTCTGTAACTATTATCGTAATTCTTCCAAATATTTATTCTAATGGTTGAGTTCTTAAGGGTTTTATATACATCAGTGATCTCAGATGCATATGAATAGTGAAAAAAAAATGAGGTAAATATGATTGAAATTAAGATTTTGCCCATAATGAAATTTATACTTTTTTATCTTAAGAATATTATTATTATTACACACCACAGAGAAATTATAAGAATAATGTTAAGTATCTCTAAAAATTCAGACATTTAGACATCAATTAGACCGGTACTTAAAAATCGACATTTTCGATAAGCATCTAATAAAACAGGTTTAAGACCAGATAAATCCCATATATTAGCCGTATGTTCAAAATAAATTGATGGATTGCTATC
Source organism: uncultured Pelagibacteraceae bacterium (assembly GCA_902634045.1). Taxonomy (GTDB): domain Bacteria; phylum Pseudomonadota; class Alphaproteobacteria; order Pelagibacterales; family AG-422-B15; genus CACPJE01. The sequence goes on along the minus strand of CACPJE010000015.1, from coordinate 18,959 downwards.
AGGCCAATCTGCATGTTGAGTTATATCAATGTAAAAATGAGATGGTCCAAGGTCATGAAGTCTATCTATCCAATCTTTCGTCATAAACATGTCCTCAAAAGATAAAATATAAATTGTATGATTACCTCTTTTCTCTGAGTAATTTACAAAGACTTCATTTTTATATTCATTGTAAAAATCTCCCTCATCAGGTGTTTCCGTTATTTCTAGTATAAATTCTTGTCCTTGTTGAGCCTGTATACGATCAAAACTAGAAATATAAAAATCAACTCGTAAATCTTCACATTTTTGTTTTGCCAAACTGATAGCAAATAGATCTAATGTTTCTATTGAGCCATACCCATCGATATAGATATATTCATCATCGTCCCATAATTCCCAAGCCGTATCTGATGTTTCATCAGCAAAAGCTGAATATCCAAGGATTAATGAAAAAAATGAAAAAACGATTAGAAAACTTAATATTAAACTGGGCCTGCTGATCTTTCGTTTTGATTTACCTAGATTTTTTTTGGCTGGATTAATAAAAAGGGTGGCCTCATTCCCGTAGGAACGTGGATTAATATAATTGTTTCTGTTCATTGATATTTCTTTCTAAATGGAATTGATTGATTCCTTTTTATAAGAAAATATTTTGTTTAGATTTTGATATAAATGTGTTTAAAAAAAGTTATTTATCTTTATTCGACCAGGCATCAAATCCAAGAAAAACAACACCTATAATCATTGAGACAAAAATCAGATAAAGTAGATCAAATCCGTATACAGAAAAATAAGTCCAGCTAAATAGACCTCCAATAATCAGCGATGCAATGGTAGGGATTAAATATCTCATTATTATTATCTATCTTTCTTAAGTTTTTTTATCAAGTCTATCTCATTCTTGGCAACAGCCATTGAATCAAGAAAAATCAACATATTCTCTCTTTCTTCTTTGTTTACTGATGTCAGATTGGCATTAGTATACAACCCAAGTTTAAATGTGCATCTGTCTCTATCGCCTTTCCATGCGGTAGGTCCGAGGTATTCGTAAGTAAGATTATCATCAACCCAAACTCTTAAAACTCCATCTGGCTTATGAGTATTTTTAAATTGAATTCTAATATTGGTCCATTCATTTGAACCATTATTTGCATTACTCTTAAATTTTTTGAGATGATGATAAGTATCATAATTAGATTTTATCCAAGTACCGTCATCATTTTTATGAGATTTAAAGTTCTGTTGAAGAACTAAACTTTTATCTCTAAATTTTATCATCCAATTTATAGTTTCACCAGATAAAGGGTGGCATTGGCCTACTGTAAATCTTCTCGATCTACCATCGAATAAAATATTTTTAGCTGGCATAACTGCATAGTTTACCCATTTTTCTGTTCCGTTTTTCCAAGTCCAATATTCATCAGCTATTAGTTCAACTCTTGAGCTGCCACTATCTTGTTTACAGTCACTAAAATTTTCTTTTGATTTACATTTCGAATGATCAACTGTTACAGAATAGAATGTATCTCCATTATATGCGAAATTAGAAGCATTTTTAATTTCAGCCATGCCACCATTTTTTATTTCAGATCTCATCGATATTCTCATTTTAATTCCTTCAATTTTAATTGGTTTGGGTTTAATTATGATTTTTTGCCCAATTACTTCTTCTATATTTTTAGTATACCGATCTATATCTTTAACCCCTTGATGAAATTCATTTGCCCATTTTCTATGGTCTTTACTTATTAACTCAAGTGCACTTGATTGAGGTGCATGAGCAGTAATTCCATTTACATCATTAATATTTATTGCGATTAATTTTGGACAAATACTTAATAATAACAATACAGTTAAAATTAGGACTTTTCTCATCACATGATTTATTTGATGAATTCTATTTCTTTAATTAATAATTCAGCAGAATGATCTCTGCCAAAGGCAACTAAACCAATTGATGTAATTTTTTTTGGATTTATTTTGGCAGACATAAGAATTCCTGATTTCTTAAAATTTTTAATTGGAAGTATAAATTCTTTAAAATCGTCATTAACATGGAATTCAGACTCATAATACTGCCAAGGTAGCTTTGTTCCAGTAGTCCTTAGAAATACATAGTATTTTTGATCATTGCCTTTTGCTACTAACTTTATTGTGGTTGCATTTTCTAAATTAATCTCACTTAAATCTCTTCGAATTTGAATAAATCCACCATTATTTTCAGTAGTTACATTGCCTTTTAAAATCGCTACTGCACTATCTTCAATTTTTTTAAATTCAACGCTACCTTTTGAAATACCACCCATTACATTATCAGCTATATATCTCCATTGAGTAGTATCATTGAAATTATCTTTAAACATAGTTTCAGCAGAGCTATTTTCTACTATTATAGTAGAAAAAAAGATTAAAATTGTAAGTCTTAAAATTCTAATCATTCCAATTCATATATTTTAAACAATTTTCAGGTGCATCTTTTAAATATGAAAATCCCTCTTTCCATATATATTCTGCCTCTAAGCAACACTCTAATCTTTCTTTAGATGAACTATGATTGCTATGACAGATGCTTTCCAGCTCTACTCTTTTACTATAATTGAATATCTCTATTCCAAATATAATGATTGAAGATAGTGCTAAAAATATAATGCCAATAACTTTAAATAATAATCTAGTTTTCCCAATAACATATCTCATAATTATAAAATAAAATATTGGAAGTATTAAAAATATAAAAAATATAAGAACTAAAAAATACTCTGGTATTAAGTGCTGAATATTTACTTCATTTTGATAATAGTAATAATAAAAAGGTATGTACGATAAAAAGGCCGCATAAATAAGCCATATTAATTGGAATAAGCTGCTAATACTAATTAGATTTTTAGATCCCTTATTTATAGTTGCAAAGATGGGTAATACATAAAAAGCAAGGATCTTTACTATAAGAAAAATATAAAACATTTAATTATATTTTAATTCCCAAATACCACTTTCTTCATCATCAATTATTACAAATATTTGTCCTAACTCATTTTGTTCTACGTCTCTAAATCTTCCCATGCCTTCAATTAGAACCGTCTCATTCGTTGCTTTACTGCCATCAAAGTTTAACTTGATTAATTGTTTTGCTTTCAGACTAGTAAGAACAATGTTGTCTTTGAGCTCTGGAAATTGGTTTCCTTGATAGAAAATCAAATTACTCACGGCAATAGATGGGATCCAGCGATATATAGGCTTTAACAGTCCCTCTTTCCAAGCGCTTCCATCCCCAATGATCGATCCGTCATAGTCTACGCCTCCCCATGCAACATCCATCCATCCATAGTTACTACCAGCTATGACTTTACCAAAAAAATCCCCACCCTTTGGTCCATGGTTAGTAATATAAATATGATTATCGTTTGGATTTAATGCCATTCCTTGCGGATTACGGAGACCAATTTGATAAACTTCTGGCAACCATTCAGGATTATTAATGAATGGATTATCATCTGGAGCAGTCCCGTCTTTCTTAATTCTTATAATTTTTCCTATATGGTTTGAAGGATCCTGTGCAACACTTCCAAGTGCCCTTTCACCAACGCTTGCATAAAGTAGTTCATCTTTAATGGCTAATCTTGATCCCCAATGTAGTTGGTTTACGACTGGAGGTTCAGATTGAAAAATATTATTAAAATTTATAATTTTATCATTTACTAGCTCTCCCTTGGCTATTGATGTACTCGTTTTCTCACTACCTCGATCCTCTGTATAACTTACAAAGACATGACCATCAGAATATAAGACATCTAACATACCCGCCTGCCAATGAGGATTAGTCACTGCAAGATCATGTTCTAAATTTAAGATTGATTTTGAATTTAAATTGATCATTAAAATATCACCTGACTTTTGGGTGACTAATATATTTTCATTATCAATAAAACTCATACCCCAGGGCTTATTGAGATTAGATATTATCTTTTCGAGTTTATAATCGGAAGCAAATGCAAATAATGGGCTGACTAATAATAAAAATATTATATAAAAAATTTTCATTGTAATTAATTTAATCTATTAACAGCAAATTCTTCAAGTTGTTCCTTTGTGACAAATGACAAGGCTTGAAGATGACAACTTTCTAAAAAAACTCTGGGCGCAACACCGGCATCATATGCTTCTTTCCACCTTAATGCACATAAGCACCATCGATCACCTTCTTTTAACCCAGGAAAATTGAATTCCGGCCTAGGAGTCGATAAATCGTTTCCTTGCGATTTACTGAATATTAGAAAATCTTCAGTAATTTCAGCACATACAACATGACTTCCAAAGTCATGTTCATCAGTATTACAAAACCCATCACGAAAAAAGCCTGTCACAGGATCATGGCAACAAGCCTCTATTGTATCCCCAAAGATATTAATAACTTCTTCTTTTTTGCTCATCTAAAATACTTATATCAAAAGATATATATTACCAATTATAAATAATGGTATTTGAAGTCCAAAATTAGTCATAATAGCTCTATCTGCGGTTAAGTACCCTACTGCAGTCCAACCTATTGCACCTGTTCCATGAATAAAAATATTCAATGGGTAAATATTTAGATTTGTCAGTAAAATCCCGATTAAGATAAAGAATGTACTGCCCCATTTAAGATAATTTGCCATAAATTCTCCTATTTATAAGATTAATTTTTACTATTTAAAAAACAGAAATATTATATCATAATTTTTTTTATAAAAATCACGTATCTCAACTTTTAACAATAGGACGGAAATGATTAAAACAAAAATTACAGAAATGTTTGGAATACAACATCCGATAATTCAAGGCGGAATGCATTTCGTTGGATTTGCTGAAATGGCTTCTGCGGTGTCAAATGCTGGAGCATTAGGAATAATAACCGGATTGACGCAACCTTCACCTAAAGATTTAGCGAATGAAATTGCTAAATGCCATGATATGACGGACAAACCATTTGGGGTTAATCTTACTTTCCTTCCTGGATTTGCTAATCCCGATTATCCAGGCTATATCGATTCAATTGTCAAAGGTGGTGTAAAAATTGTTGAGACAGCAGGTAGAAGTCCTGAAAAATTTATGCCTCTTTTAAAAGATGCTGGAATCAAAGTTATTCATAAATGTACTTCTGTACGACATTCATTAAAGGCAGAAAAAATTGGCTGTGATGCAGCTAGTGTTGATGGCTTTGAATGTGGAGGTCACCCAGGAGAAGATGACATACCCAATATGATTTTATTGCCGCGTGCTGCTGAAGAACTTTCAATACCTTTTGTTGCCTCGGGCGGAATGGGTAATGCTCAACAACTTGTTGCCGCTCTAGCTATGGGAGCTGAAGGAATCAACATGGGAACAAGATTCATGGCAACCAAAGAAGCACCCATTCATCAGAATGTAAAAGATGCTCTAGTTGAAGCTACAGAACTTGATACTACTTTAATTATGAGACCATTAAGAAATACTGAAAGAGTATTAAAAAATACAGCAGTTGATCGTATTCTCCAAAAAGAAAAAGACCTAGGAGATAAGCTTCAAATTCAAGATATCTTTGGTGAAGTTGCAGGTGTGTATCCAAAAATTATGAAAGATGGAACTATGGATGCAGGTGCTTGGAGTTGCGGTATGGTAGCAGGTCTTATCCATGATATTCCAACATGCAAAGAGCTAGTTGAAAGAATTGTTTCTGAGGCTGAGCAAATTATTAATGAAAGATTAAATAAGGTTCAAGTAGCCTAGTATACTATTTTTTTACTTTCTTTCGAAGACCTGGTTTCGGAGGTTGCTCAGCAGCTCCTGCAAAGCATTGTGCAATTGACATCCACTCGTTTGCTATTTCACCTTTAACGTTTAGATTCACATCATCAATATTTCTTACCTGAGTAACCACCTGGCAAAATTCTTCAGCTAATCCTTGAATAAAATTATCATTCTCCTGATTGTTAAATTCCCAGATTTCCCCTGATGGCGATGTTAGTTTAAGATAAGGAGTCTCTGCAGGCAGATTTTTTTTATTAATGGTAAAGCAGTATTTAAATGTATTATTGCCAATTATTACAATATTTTTAATTCTATCTTCATTTACGCGATCTACCCCAAGGGCATCATAAATTGCTTGTGCGTGTGCCCATGTTTCCATATGACGAGCACTTATTGAAGAGCGTACACTCATATCAGGACCCATCCATTTAACTCTTTTTTTTGGATCAGCTACTGCAAAACGTTCAGTCATATTTGAATAATATTCTTTCCAAATATTTAGAAGTTCTTTTCCTTTTGCACCTTTGATAATTGTATTTTCAAATTCACTAAAAGTAGATCCACCTCCAAAAGCCTTTAAAGCACTATTAGCAAATTCTTTCCATTCATCTCCATCCTTTAATGATATATCAGCTGCATAATTCCATACATGTAGATGGCCGATAACATTATTAAATGTCCAACCTTTGAATAAAGTAGATTCATTGAATTGATCTTCATTTATATTGGATAATAGATCGTAAATCGCATTGCTTTCATCACAGAAATCGTAAGCTTGTTGTAACATTTAACTATCCACTACTATTTAGACCACTTAGGTTTTCTTTTTTCTATAAATGATGATATGCCTTCCATTCCTTCATCACTTAACATACTTTTGGCAAATCCTTTTGCTGCAAATTGAATCATTTCTTCACGTGATAAATTTCTGGTTGAAAGAACAATTTCTTTCGTAATAGCGTTAGCTCCAGGAGCACATTTCATAACACCTTTTTTTATTTCACCTTCTATTACCCTTAAATCCTCTGGATCTTTTGCCAAAAAATCAGCAAGACCCATTTCAAAAGCTTCTTTTCCAGTAAACCTTGCAGCCGTTAACATAATCCTACGTGCTTTAGACAGACCTATTCGCTGAGCAACAAAGGGAGCTATTTGAGCTGGAGGAATGCCAAGAGTAGTTTCAGTAAGGGCAAATTTACAATCTTCTGTTACAACCACTACATCACCGGCACATAACATTCCAAGACCGCCTGCCATAGCTGCGCCTTCTGCAAGCATTATGACTGGCTTAGGTAAAGAATTAATCATATCAAAGAAGTGTCCTGTTGCTTCGCTAGCTTTATGAACATCCTGCATTCCTTGTTCACCACCTTGAAAACCTGTTTTGAACATTTTTAAATCTCCGCCAGCACAAAAAATTCCTCCTTCACCTCTCATAGTGACACCTCGAATAGATAAATCATTGCTTATGGCATCAAATGTCTCTTTTATGTCTTTTGTCAGTTCTTCCGTTAACGCGTTTCTTTTTTCTGGCTGATTAAATGAAATCGTGAGCCATTCATCTTCAAGCTGTAATTTTGCAGCCGATGTCTTAGGTAAATTCGTCATATAATTTTATTTAATTCATTAAGAGCATTATAATTATAAATATTCTTAGTTCTACGCAAAGCAATATTTGTATTTTTTAGTAAAAAATTTCTTACCTTTACTAGAATAGGATTTGAAACATGATTGTAGAAAGCCTGTTTCTCTGACGCAGTTTGAATTGCATGCACTCTACTTAAACGTAATTTTTCATAGTAATTTTGGATTTTCTCAAAATCATTAATAAAATATTTAGCAAGTGTTCCAAATATGAATGCATCTTCTAAGGCCATGTTAGCACCTTGAGCCAGAAAAGGTAACATAGGATGAGCTGCATCACCTAATAACGTAATATCATTAATCTTAAACGTATCAAGCTTATCTCTTTGATAGAGTCCCCATCTAAAAACTTTTTTTGAAGAATAAAATAATGAATGTAAAAATGCATCATAACTCTTTAAGTCTTCAGAAAGTTCGGCATGAGAACCTTCTCTTCTCCATGATTCTTCAGCTGAATTTGAAGTTTTATAAATTCCTGTAAAGCTAGTTTGTAATTTATCATTAATCGGATAACAGACAACGTGACTGTCAGAACCTAAATATATGTTGATGTTTTTACTATCAGAGCTACCGATCCCCCTCCAAGCAGAAAATCCACTGTAATGAGATGTTTTTTTAATATTGGATCCTTTATCTCTAACACTTGATTTTATTCCATCACAAGCAGCAATATTCTTGTAATTTTGTTCATCTGAATTCTTAAAAATAATTTTTTTTTGTTGCTGATTTATATCAATAACCTCATGATCAAATTGAATATCTCCATTCATATTAAGATATTGATCATAAAGTAGTTTTATTAATTCTTTTCGGTTAGTTGTAATAATTTTTCCAAAAACATTTAATGGAATAGATTTTATTACTGAGCCATTAACATTTCGATAAACAACATTTAATGGTCTACAGGATACATCTCTCAATTTCTCAAGTATATCTATCTCTTCAAGTAATCTAAATCCATTTGGTGAAATTGTAATGCCTGCATCATACTCGCTTATATGATGAGATCTTTCATAAATTGTACAATCTATAGAATTCATTCTAAGCGTGCATCCAAGCATTAAACCAGATATTCCTGCACCAACAATTGTAAATTTTGAACTCATAATAATTTTCTAAATAATAATATTGGTTTTTCAGACTCAATAGAAAAATTATCTTCTGTTACTAAATTGCTGAGGCCTTGACTACTAGATCTAAGAGCTTCATTGTTAAGATTATACTTTAGTCCATTCGTCGTAACCTGATTATTTGCATCAATTGAAATAAGTGAGATTTGAGTACCTTTCTTACAAGAAAATTTCATTTTGCCTTTGATAGCGTTTATTTCATACTCATCTGATAAAACAGTAATATCAAGTTTCTCAATAAAATCAGTAATTAACATTAAATTTGCTAGGTTATGATCATCTCTTAATCCTGTAGACCCAATAAGATAAATTTTAGTAAAATTTTTCTCAATACAATAATGCAATGCCTTTTCTAAATCTGAAAGATTCTGATTTTCTTTTTTTATAACTTCTACATTCTGATTCACAGAATTTAAATTTACTGAATCTAAATCTCCAATTAAAACAGAAGGGACAATATTTAATTTTTGTACTATTTCATATCCATTATCAACACAGATTATTTCTTCCGCATCTTTGAGGATCTGCAATATCTTAGGATGATTAGGTCTTTGACCATTAGCGACTAATACAGCTAATTTTTTCAATGAAATTCCTTTAATTTAATATGAAATTGGTCCAGATATTATTTCAAACCTTTCGTCTTGAACTTGAAAGAAATAAGAAATATTAGTTCCCTGTCTTTGAGTTTCACTAAAAGTTACAGTCCCAGTTTTCAATGGATCTTCATATGACTTCAATGACTCCATTGCTTCAACAAAGCTATCAATAGATAAATCTGGACCAGCTCTATTGATTGCCTCTATGATAATATCCGCAAAAATATAGCCATATAGAGCTCCCGTATTAGGATCAGTGTCATAGATTTCTTTAAAATCATCCCACCATTTTTTTTCAATGGCATTAGCACTATCATAATAAGGGAAAATAACTGAATTTAGACAATATAAACCGTTCATTGCGCCATTGGGTTGTTCAGCTACCACAGTAAAATAACTTGCAGATGTTGCTACAAAATCTACATCAGTCCAATTAGTCTCCTTAGCTTTCATGAATGGCAAGATTGTAGTTCTAACGATAGTTCCTAAGGCAACAACATCGCATCCAGCATTATTTAATTTTTTAATTTGTGCTGTAAAATCAGTGTCAGTTGGTTTAGCTGATGCAGTTTCAATTAAAGACATGCCCATTTCTTTCAATTGATCCTTAACTCCATCTAAAACTTCTTGACCAAAATCTGTATCTTCATAAAGAACGCAGACTTTTGATCTGTTGTTATTTTCAACTAGGTACTTAACACCAGTTCTTATTTGATCATAATAAGTCGATCCAGATGTAAACTTGAGTCTATGAAACGGGTCAAACATGGATCTTGCGGCTGTGAGTGGAAAGAGATTAGGCACATTCATAGCTAATTGATCAGTTAATACAGCATTGTTCATGGGTGTTCCTAATGAACCCATCATTAATGCTATCTTATCTTTTTTTAATAACTTATTTGCTGCCTGGACAGCTCTTGGAACTGTATACTGATGATCTTCAACTATAAATTTGATTGTCCTACCATGAGCTCCTCCAGCTTCATTAAATTCATTAAATTTCATATTTGCGCCATCCGCACTCTGCCTTCCTATCATTGATGCTGGCCCACTTAAATCAGTGTGCATCCCAATTAGGATCTCAGTATCGCTGATTCCTTGATCTTTAGAGTTCTCAGAACACGCTATAAGTAAAAATAAAACAGATACAATAATCGATATAAGTTTAGTCATTCAATTAGTATGAGTAGTTCTTATCGTCCATTTGAACGAAGGAACCATCTTTAACCATAAATAGATATGACTCATTCGAGCCTAAATGTTTATCAGGACCAAAACTTAAAACTGTCTCACCAAAAGGTATTTTGTAATCCTTTATACTTTCAAGCGCTTCAATAAATGAATCTACAGTTAAGTCTTTACCAGCAATTTCAAGTGCTTTAGCTGTTAGGTCCATATACTGATAACCATAAGCTGATCCTATGTTAGGAGAGTTACCAAATTTAGCTTCATAGCGATCAATCCAATCACAAACATCTTTAGTGCAGCTATTCTTGTCAGGACTTGGAAATTGAGCAAAGGCATAAAATCCATCAGTAATACCATCTGGCTGACTAGCTATAACTGGGTGATAGCTTGCAACCTGACCCACAAACATTACATCACTCCATCCCATTTGACGTGCTTTGGTGTAACCAAGTATTGTATCTTTAACAATTGTTCCCATTGCTATCACTTCACAATTAGCATTCCTTAGTTTTGTAATTTGAGAAGTTAAATCAGTATCTGTTGGTTTATTTGTTGCTTTCTCGACTAACTCCATATTCATTGCAGCTAGTTGATCAACTGTAGCGTCATATATTTCTTGTCCAAAGTCTGTATCTTGATACAAGACGCAAATTCTACTTTTTCCCTGCTCTTCAACGGCCCATTTTATTCCTGCTCTGGATTGATCATAATAAGTTGAAAGAGCACCAAATTTTAATCGGTGCAAGGGCTCGGTCATAGATCTAGCTGCTGAAAGAGGAAATAAGTTTGGTACATTTTTTTCTTCCTGTGATTTAAATACAGCATTATTTTGAGGTGTTCCTAAATTTCCAACCATTAAAAATACTTTATCTTTATTTAATAATTTGTTTGCCGCTTGAACTGCTCGAGGAACTTGATATTGATGATCTTCAGCTACAATAGACAATTGTCTTCCATGTATTCCACCATTAGAATTGATTTCATCAATTCTCATTTGTATACCTTCTACTGAATATTTTCCAAATGATGATACTGGTCCACTAATATCAGTGTGAATTCCAAGAACAATATCAGTGTCACTTACCCCCTGGGCGGTTTGATCACTACAATTGGTTAACGTAAAAATAAATAATGTTGAAAAAAGAATTGATAATAGAGACTTATTCATGGTGTTCCTCAGGTTAAAATAAAAAATTTTAGATACTTAGTGCAGAAAATCAAGCAGATTGATACATAGATTCTATAATATTACTGTATTTTTCATTAATAAACTTACGTTTTAACTTCATTGTAGGGGTCAATTCATCATCTTCGGCTGTTAATTGAATATCTATTAACGAAAACTTTTTAACTTGCTCTACATTTGCAAATTTTTTATTTACCCGAGAAACTTCTCCATCGATAAGTTCAATTATTTCTTTGGTTCGACATAAGCTCTCAAAATTTGAAAAAGGTACATCGTGATCCTGAGCAAATTTCATAACATTGTCCTCATCAATCATAATTAGGCAGGACAGAAATTTTCTCTTATCACCAATCACTACTGCATCTGAAATAAAAGGGCTGAACTTTAGTTCATTTTCAATCTCAGAAGGTGAAATATTTTTTCCTCCAGCGGTAATAATTATATCTTTTTTTCTATCAGTGATTTTCATATTACCATAATTATCTAACTGACCAACATCACCTGTATGCAACCACCCATCAACAAGAGCCTCGTTTGTTTGCTCTGGTTTATTTAAATAACCACAAAATACCCCCGGACCTTTAAATAAAATTTCACCATCCTCAGCTATTCGAACTTCAGACTCGTTCACTGCCCTACCCACAAATCCTGTTTTTATCTCTCTTGTATAAAAAGCAGTTCCAACACCAGCAGTTTCTGTCATTCCCCAACCTTCTCGCATATCAATGCCAAGAGATAAGTACCAATTTATTAATTCAGGTGAAATTGGTGCAGCTCCACTAAGTGCATGTCTGCATCTACTTAAACCAAGTAATTTTTTTATATTTTTTAAAACTAATTGATCACATATCCAAAAAGCTATTTTAAGATTCAGAGGAGGTTCCTTTCCTTCAACAAAATAGTTTTTATGCTCACTCCCAATTTTAATCGATAAGTTATAAAGATATTTTCCTATAAAAGTTGCATCTTTCATAATAATCATGATTGAAGAATAAAATTTTTCCCAAATCCTTGGTACAGCAATAAATACAGTAGGTGAAACTTCTCTAATATTTTCGGGAACGGTATCTATGCTTTCAGCAAAATTAACTACCGCTCCTGATTTAAGTGGAAACATTACAGAGGCCGATCTTTCCAAGATATGACATAAAGGTAAAAATGATAATTGCTCCTCATTATCTTTTGGCTGGAAGATATCTAGACCAATATTTACAGAATACATTAAATTTTTGTTGCTTATCATCGCCCCTTTAGATGGTCCTGTAGTGCCAGACGTGTAAACTAATATTGCTATATCATCTGGCTTTACGGCATTTAGTAGATTTAACCATAGATCAGGTTTTTCCTCGTCCAGTTGCTCTCCTAGCTTTATGAATTGTTCGTAACTTATGACTTGCTCATCTTCAAATGAATGTAATCCTTCCATGTCGTAGATAATGATTTTCTCAAGAGACGGACATTCATCTCTTACTTCAAGAATTTTATCTAACTGTTCTTCATTTTCAGCAAAGTAAAACTTAGTTTTAGAGTCGTTAATTAAATATTTAACCTGAGCCGCAGAATCTGTTGTATATACTCCACTTGAAATACCACCTACTGCAATAGTAGCCATGTCCGTAAAGAGCCATTCAGGTATACCTTCACTTGCTATTGAAACAACTTCACCTTTTCGCAATCCAAGTGAATGTAGGGCTAATCCAGTTTTTTTAGCTGATGATCCATACTCTTCCCATGTAGTTGACTGCCAAATACCCAAATGCTTTTCTCGCATTGCAATTTTATTGGATTTATTTACTACAGAGTCCCAAAATAAACGTGGGATCGTATTTATCTCCACATTTTTTTCTTTTTCCATCTTCTTTCCCCTCTAACTCCTTCATCTTTTTGTCCAAGATAAAATTCCTTAATGTCTTCTTTTTCCAATAGTTCCTTACTGTCCCCTTCCATTACAATTCGACCCAATTCTAATACATATCCAAAGTGAGAATTGCTTAGGGCTATATTGGCATTTTGCTCAACAAGTAAGATAGTTGTTTTTAATTCTTTGTTAATTCTAATTATTATATCAAATATTTCTTTTACTAGTTTAGGAGACAAACCTAAAGATGGTTCATCAAGTAACATAATTTTAGGATTACTCATTAATGCTCTGCTAATACAAAGCATTTGCTGTTCACCTCCAGACAATAAACCTGCAGGTTGATTTTTTCTTTCATTTAAGATTGGGAAATATTCAAATACTTGTTCAATATCTTTTTGTATTTCTAACTTGCTTGATCTTGAATAAGCCCCCATTTGAAGATTCTGCATTACAGAACAATAAGGAAATACCTCTCTGCCTTCAGGAGCATGGCTCATGCCCATTTTTAATATTTTGTCAGGGTCTCATCACTACGATCTCTCTGATAAATTATATGATCTTTTCCTGGATAAAGATCGTCAATATTCATGTGCCTATTTCAATAGTCCAAATGACACTCTTGAACAAGCCCAACAAAATAAGTTAGAACTTATTGCTAAAAAGCTTTTACTTGAGAAAGATCAAAATGTTTTAGATATAGGATCAGGTTGGGGTGGAATGGCTGCATACTTGTCAAAAAGATCAAGTGTTAATGTTAAAGGCGTGACTCTTTCTGAGGAACAAATAGCTTATTCCAAACAAAGAAAAATCAACGAGTCCCTTGATAAAGTTCAATATGAATTACAAGATTACCGAAAAGTTAAAGAGAAGTATGATCGAATTGTTTCAGTTGGCATGTTTGAACACGTTGGTACTGCTCACTATCAAGAATTTTTTAATAAGGTATACGATCTTCTAAATCAAAAAGGTGTTGCTTTAATCCATACAATTGGCCGCATCGATGGTCCAACAACTAACGATCCATGGATTGAAAAATATATTTTTCCTGGAGGGTATATACCAGCCTTAAGTGAAGTTATGAAAAGAGTTGAAAACTCAGGACTAACAACAACAGATGTTCAAATTCTCAAATTTCATTACGCCGAAACACTAAAACGCTGGAGATATAATTTTTATGATAACTTGGATAAGATAAAAGAGCTTTACGATGAGAAATTTTGCAGGATGTGGGATTTTTACTTATCATCATCTCAGGCATCATTTGAAGAATCATCACTAGTAATATTTCAATTACAACTTTCTAAAGATAAAAAAACAGTTCCTGATCACCGAGATTATTTATTTGCTTAGCTGCATATAATTATAATTTATTGATGGATTCTCATTATTATTACTCAAGTTTACCTAATAAAAAATATATAATCCTTAATTTTAGGGAAAAATCAATTATTGAGTAATTATTAAGAAAATCTATATATTTTAATATGACTAACGATCAGATCAATTTTATTGGTTGGATTTTATTTACTGTATCAGCAGTATGTTTTTGTATTGCTAGTATAGGAAGTTTTTGGAGCATGTCAGGCAGCCTGTTTTTCTTAGTAGCCTGTTTTATATTTATGATCCCTTATTTTAGAAAGAAAGATTGATACTTTCATGAAAAGTAATTTAACTCCATTTATAAAACCCCAAGAAATACTTAATGAAGATGAAATTAAGTATTTAAAGAAAAAAGATGATTTCAAAGGTATTTCGTTAATTATTCATGCATGGGTAGTTATTTTTATTTGTATTTCAATCTATTCATTATTTCCAAATGTTTTTACATTCTTACTTGCTGTGATTCTTATTGGCGGTAGACAGCTAGGATTAGCAATATTAATGCATGAAGGTGCCCATGGTTTAATTAATAACAAAGTAAAATCAAATGATTTTATCTCTCAGTGGTTTTGCGCTTTTCCAGTATGGCTAGATACATTTGGTTATCGTCACTATCACCTCTCTCATCACAGACATACACAAAAAGAAGAAGATCCAGATATCGGACTGTCAAAGCCTTTTCCCGTATCTAAAAAAAGTTTTACAAGAAAAGTCATGAGAGATCTTTTTGGAATCTCTGGATCTCAACAGCGCTATGAATTAATTTTTAATATTCTCTTGAATAAAGAAGTAACCAAAGAAACAGTAAAAAACATTACTGGCTTTCAATCTAAGAGTACTTTAGTAGGCATCTTGCTATCTAACATTGCTATTTTTTTAGCAATGTCATTATTAGGTACATGGTGGTTTTATTTTGCTTTCTGGTTATTGCCTCTATTCACTTTTTATCAATTATTTTTAAGAATAAGAAATATTGCTGAACATGCAGGCGTCATTTCTGATTGTGATGACTTTAATAACGCAAGAACTACCTATGCAAATATATTAGAGAGAGCATTAGTTGCACCATATTATGTAAACTATCATCTGGAACATCATCTATTAATGTTTGTGCCTTGTTATAAATTAAAAAGAGCACATCAAATGCTATTAAATAAAGGCTTTAAAGAAAAGATGGAAATTAAAACTGGTTATATATCTTTACTCAAGTCCGTTTTAGTTTAATAAGTAGCTCAAAATTAAAATCCAATGAATAATCAATTTAAAACTGACGACCTAAAAAAAGCTTTTGGATCATTTGCAACTGGAGTAGCCGTAGCAAGCTCGCATAGCAATGGATTCACAATTAATTCTTTTTCTTCTTTGAGTCTAAGCCCTCCACTAATCATTTTTAATATTTTGTCAGGGTCTCTTTTTTGAATCTCTTGGTTATTTAAAATAACTTTACCTTTTCTAGGATCGATCGCACCAGATATTGTTTTAAGAATTGTTGTTTTACCTGCACCATTAGAGCCTAATATGGTAACAATACTTTCAGGGTAAACTTTAAAACTAATGCCTCTAATGGCCATTATAGGACCATAATAAGTTTCGATATTTTCAACGCTTAATAAAGGCTCACTCATCTCTAATCTAATAATTTTTTTGGTACAGGAATTTTTTGATCAAGCAATATTTGTGCATAAGCTTTACCTTGAGGATCATTTCTTAAACTTGCCGGACCACCTCCACCAAGCACATCATCTAACATAAAATTTATAGAATATGAACCTGGAAGATAATATTTATCGACATTACCATTAAGGAATTTTGAAAAACATTTTTTTACTATGTCTTCAGTCAAATATTTGCAAATAATAGGATAAAACTTCTCATTTCTTGAAATAATTCCAATATTAGCTTTATTACCCTTATCTCCACTTCGTCCATAAGCAATTTTGATTAAGGGAACATCAATAAATTGTTCATCTTTATCATCAACTTTTGGAGGTTTATGTTTTTCAATAGAGCTTAAATCAAAATCCTCTGGTTCATTTACTAAGAAGTCTTTTGAAATACTTCCATTATCTATTGTCACTTTTACATTTTTTTTGTCTATCAGAAATGAAAATAAACGAACAATTGGGGACGGTTTTGGCCTTCCTCCAACAAATCCTGATAGGCCTGGTGGAGTTGCTAAGCCTAGTCCTACAGATTCCTTTAACATTATTCCAACTGCTCTTATGTCTTGGTGCTTAGCTGCAAATTTTAATACCACCTCTCTATTATCTAAATTTTCTTTAATATCGCTATACTGACTATTATCTCCAAGAATCTCGATGCTTGTTTCCTCAAAATCTGGAATATTCATCATTTTCATAATTAGTCTTGAACGTTCAAATATTGATTCACCATAAGTTCTGGCTTTCTTTGCGGCATCTACACCTACAAACGAACAAAGATGTCCAGCTCTAAAACCATCTGTATAAGTTGTACATACTTTATATTGTTTTGGGGCTGGGTACCCAACAGCCCCCGAAACTCTAACTATATCTTTTTCAATCTCTTTAATTGTTACCTGCGAAAAATCACAGATTACATCTGGCAAAATATAAGATTGTGGGTCACCAATCTCATATAACATTTGCTCAGCGACCGTACCAAAACTTACAAGTCCAGTTGAATCTTTTGACTTACTACAATCAAATTCTCCACTGTCTTTAATATCAACAATTGGATAGCCAATTTGATGTAAATCCTTAGATACAAGCTCCCAATCAGTAAAGTTGCCACCAGTACTTTGAGTTCCACATTCAATTATATGTCCAGCAAGACTTCCTGATGCTAATTTACTGTAGTCACGTTCGGTCCAATCAAATGAATAAATGCATGCTGCAAGTGTTACCGCACTATCAACGCTTCTTCCTGTAATGACTATATCGGCACCATCTTTAAGTGCTTGAGCAATTGGGAATGCTCCTAGATAAGCATTTATACTAGCAATTTTATCTTCGTGCGGAAAATCTACTTCAGAATACATTTCTTTGATATTCTTAAAATCACTTTTACTTTGCATTAAGTCATCGCCCAGTACCACTGCAACTTTTAAATCCAATTTTTGATCAGCGACCAATTCACGTATAGCTTTAGCGCACGCCTCAGGGTTAACTCCTCCAGCATTTGATAAAATTTTAATTTTTTGGTCTGCTATTTGTCGTAAATTTAACTTTAAAACACTAGACACAAAGTCAATAGCATAACCTTTTTCAGGGTCTTTAGCTCTTGCTCGAGCCATAATTGACATTGTAATTTCAGCTAGGTAATCGTAAACAATGAAGTCTAAGTTATTATTGTTTAAAAGTTGAGGTGTAGCTACAACAGAGTCACCCCAAAATCCACTAGCTCCACCTATTCTAATTGACTTTGACATATTATTTAGGTTCTATATTAATCAAAATTAAAAATTAGTTATAGTTGATATTTGATATTTATAAATGAATTTTGTTCAGTCAATAAAAGATGGATTTGCTAGGTGCTTTGACTTCTCAGGAAGGTCATCAAGAAGGCAATTCTGGTTTTTCTACTTATTTCATGAGCTGGCTACTTCTATTGCATTTATAATAGACAATGTCTTGGGCTTAAGCTTACATAAGATGCCTATTGCAGAAGTTAATTTAGAAGTAGTATATATATCATTTGGACCCATTTTTATCTTTACATCATTTTTATTACTTATCCCTTTCTTTGCAGCAAAAGTTAGAAGATTTCATGATGTTGGCAAATCTGGCAATTGGGTTATTGCACAATACCTAATTATATTTTTATCATTCTTTACTCAATTTTTGTCTTTAGTCCTATTAATGATAACTTTTTATCTGATTATTTTCTGGTGCTTTAAAGGCGAAAATAAAAGAAATAATTATGGAGAAGTAATTAACTAGAATCTGTTTCTAGTTTAGAGGCTTTAGGACCACTGCAGTTGCAATTTTCTATATCTAAAGGAACTTCAGTGACTGGCTTAGAAGTAAAAAATATGGCAGCCGTTGATATAAAAAGCAGGAAAGGCAAAAGCAGAATGTACTTATTTTTCATAATTGCTTATTTTAAATTTTGATACTCACTTCGATAGTAGATCAATGGTTTTTTATTTTCATTAATAGCTAAATGTTCAACTTTTCCAATTACTAAGACATGGTCAGCAATATCAATTTGTTGGAATACTGATAACTCAATATGACCAACAG